>CAZBIK010000009.1:0-27549 GCA_964491955.1 uncultured Ferruginibacter sp. | reverse complement strand
CGACACGGTGCATGTGCTTGTTGGTCACTGGCCTTCACGTTCAGGTGGTGAAGAACGTTCTATCCCGGCCAGGGCAGCAGCAGCAAGGGTTGTCAGGGGTGTTGTGGATTCATTGATGGCCATCAGCCTGCAGACAAAAGTAGTGGTCATGGGCGACCTGAATGATGACCCCATCAGCCCAAGCCTTACCAAAGTATTACAGGCCAAAGGGTCGGTTAAAGGTTTACCCGATGGCGGCCTGTACAATCCCTGGTTTGATTTTTATAAAAGGGGGATCGGTACACTGGCTTACCAGGATGCCTGGGGTTTATTTGACCAGGTGGTTATTTCAAAAGCATGGCTCGATAAAGAACAGACCGGGTACCATTTTTATAAAGCAGTTATTTTTAACAGGGAATTCCTGGTTCAGCAAACAGGACGGTACAAAGGTTATCCTAAAAGAACCTGGGACGGCACTACGTATAACTATGGATACAGTGACCACTTCCCGGTTTTTGTAGCGATGCTGAAAAAAGTACCCTGATCATTTTACAATTTCTACAGCAGCATCAGCCAGCAGTGGTAAATTTTTAAACCGCAATACAATGTTCCCTGTTGTTACTACGTCTTTCTGGCAATAGGTAACAATCCGTTCCAGGTTTTTCTCTTTCCAGTAAACGTCTCCAACCATGCTGCCGTCAATATCATCTTTAGGCGAAGGAACATTCAATGCTGCAGCCAGTAATTTCAGGGAAGTATATTGTTTATAATCGCCAAAGCGCCAGTACTGGAAAGTATCCACCATATTGGTTTCCCAGGGTTTCATATTCTGAAAATCCAGGAACGGGGGAATGGTCAAACCATTGATCAATATACGGCGGCAAATGAACGGGATGTCGAATTCCTTGATATTATGCCCGGTAAAACTCCATTTGTTATTATTGATCTCCATCTTCTGGAGCGCTGCTAAAAAATCCTGCAACAGCATTTTTTCATCATCCCCATAAAAAGATTTTACCCGGAGTTTCAGCTCCTTCCCTTCTCTTTTAAAATATCCCACGCTGATGCAGATCACTTTGGCAAATTCGGCCATAACTCCGGCACGCTGCGGGTAAAATGATTCAGCCGTGGTATCCTCAGGTAAGGTACGTTGTACTTTTTCTTCCCACAGTTGTTTCCAGTCATTATTCAATTCATTGAAAGTTGCATATTCGGAAACGGTTTCAATATCAATCAGGAGCAGATTTTCTATTCTGATGTTTTGCATAGCGGATGATTATACAAAACAAAATACAAACTCAAATTTAAAAATGCAAGAGGGAACGAAAACCGATACTGGATGCTGGATACTGGAATTAAAAAAGCGCTTATCCAGTATCTGGTATCGAGTATCGTTCTTTAAAAAGTCACCCCCACAAAAACCTGTATTGCCTGGCTTTTCCAGGATTGCCGGTTATCAATGGCATTCAGATCGGTTAAACCAATTTTATACCTGGCGCCCATGTTTACAAATGGCAACTGGATCCAGATGCCGCCAATGGCTGCCCACTCACCGTTCTTATACAGGTTCCCGTTATTTTTCAGACTGTCGATGGTTTGTTTAACCAGGCCTCCGTAGGCAGGACCAATCTGCAATTTCACCCGTTTGCTGCTTCCTACATTGATATTTAATAATACCGGTACTTCCAGGTAATTGAGCTTTGATTTTTTCTGGCTGCCGTCCCTGAAGATATCATCATAAATATCATTGGGATCGTTGCTGAACTCAGATGAGCTTTGTACAAAATTCACTTCCGGCTGTATACCAAAACGGTTACTGAAATTGATCTGTATAAATGCCCCGGCCTGGAAATTAAAATTGAATCCTTCCTTATAGGAACTACCGCTTATCTTATTGATGTTAACACCGCCTTTGGCTCCAAACCGGAAAAGGTTTTCATGTTCCCCGCCGGTTTTATTGCGCTGGGCAAAACCGGGTAAGGAGATCATCATCATCAGTACGATCAATATTCTTTGCATGTTCATATTTTTTAGTGAAGTTAGTTTTTTAGCTGCCAAGATTATGCCAAACAAAAACCCCATCCTTTTCAGAATGGGGCTTTGTTAAAATATCTGCATCGATCTCCTCCTTGTTTAATTCTCCGCAACAGCGGAGCGGAGGGGGTGAATTATTCTTCCCCGATCTTCACTTTGCCTTTTTGCTTGGCGATCACTTCTTCTGCAATATTATTTGGTGCAGGAGAATAATGGCTGAACTCCATGGTTGAAGTGGCCCGGCCGCTTGATAATGAACGCAGCTGCGTTACATAACCAAACATTTCGCTCAATGGCACTTTGGCTTTAATAACCTGTACACCATGTTTGCTGTCCATACCTTCCAGCATGCCACGCCTGCGGTTAAGGTCACCGGTTACATCACCCATGTATTGGTCCGGGGTTAACACTTCCACCTTCATGATGGGTTCCAGTAAAACAGGTTTTGCCTTACGGCCTGCTTCACGATATCCCTGCTTGGCACAAAGTTCAAAACTCATGGCATCCGAGTCAACCTGGTGAAAACTACCATCCGATACACTCACTTTCATGCTCTCCATCGGGTAACCGGCCAACACACCTGTTGTCATGGCTGTTTCAAAACCTTTCTGTATGGCAGGTACAAATTCCTTTGGAATACTGCCACCAAATAATTTATTCACAAACTGGAAATTACTTCCTTTATTGATCTCTTTATCGTTTAAAAACTCTTCGTCAGCGGGCCCGATCTCAAATATGATATCGGCAAATTTACCGCGGCCACCGGTTTGCTTTTTCAGCGTTTCCCTGTGTTCAACCGTATTGTGGAAAGCTTCTTTATAGGCAACCTGCGGTGCGCCCTGGTTGATCTCCACCTTGAATTCACGACGCATACGGTCAATGATGATCTCCAGGTGCAACTCACCCATACCACTTAAAATGGTCTGGCCTGTTTCTTCGTCTGTCTTTACCCGTAATGTAGGATCTTCCTCAACCAGTTTGGCGATCGCCATTCCCATTTTATCTACGTCGGCCTGTGTTTTTGGTTCTACAGCCACACTGATAACCGGTTCCGGGAAGGTCATGGCCTCCAGTACGATCGGGTTCTTTTCATTACAAAGTGTGTCCCCTGTTTTAATATCCTTAAATCCTACGGCAGCACCAATATCACCGGCTTCAATAAAATCAACCGGGTTTTGTTTGTTGGCATGCATCTGCATGATGCGGCTGATGCGTTCGTTCTTTCCCGTACGGGTATTCAGCACATAAGAACCTGAATCCAGCCGGCCGCTGTATGCCCTGAAGAATGCCAGGCGGCCCACAAAAGGATCGGTCATGATCTTAAATGCAAGTGCGCTGAAAGGTTCTTTTGGATCACAATGGCGCAACAATTCTTCGCCGGTATCAGGATTGATGCCTTTTACCGCTTCAATATCCATCGGGCCGGGTAAATAACGTACGATCGCATCCAGTGCTGTTTGTACACCTTTGTTCTTAAAAGATGAACCACACATCATCGGGATGATGGAAATATCAATAGTAGCTTTACGGATGGCTTCATGAATTTCGGCTTCGGTAATGGTATCCGGGTCATCAAAGAATTTCTCCAGTAATTTATCATCATAATCAGCAACAGCTTCGATCAGGTGTTGTCTCCACTCCTTTACATCTTCTACCATATCTTCCGGGATGGGCACTTCGTTAAAAGTCATACCCAAAGTAGCATCATCCCAAACCATGGCTTTCATAGTGATCAGGTCAACCACGCCCTTAAAATTATCTTCAGCGCCGATCGGTAACTGTAAAGGCACGGCTTTGGCGCCCAGCATTTCCTTGATCTGTTTTACCACGTTCAAAAAATCTGCACCGGCACGGTCCATTTTATTCACAAACCCGATACGCGGTACTTTATAGCGGTTGGCCTGGCGCCAAACGGTTTCCGACTGCGGTTCAACACCACTCACGGCACAGAATAATGCCAATAAGCCGTCCAGTACACGCAGGGAACGTTCTACCTCTACGGTAAAATCCACGTGCCCGGGAGTATCAATAATGTTGAATTTATATTGCTTGGTTTCGGCAATTTTTTTACCCTGTTCCATTGGAAAATTCCAGAAACAGGTTGTAGCAGCCGAAGTAATGGTAATACCCCTTTCCTGCTCCTGGGCCATCCAGTCCATGGTAGCTGCACCATCGTGCACTTCCCCGATCTTATGGTTTACACCGGTGTAATATAATATCCTTTCGGTGGTGGTTGTTTTACCGGCATCAATATGAGCGGCAATTCCAAAGTTTCGTTGATAACGTAAATCTGCCATTGTATTAATTTGAATTTTTATTTAATCGTTCCCGGTAAATCCCGGTTCACTGTTTGTATTATTGATTGTTGATTGCTGATGCTTTACAATAAGCATACCCCTGTAATTAAAGTTGGCCAGCAGGCGAACCGGGGTTTGATATGATTTTAATGACTCTCATGGTATGCTAAATCAAGTACAACTCCATCCGGTGTATACGCTGCACCTTTTAGCGGCGCAAAGGTACGTTCATTATTTTACATTACAAAGAGCAGCAGGAACAAAAAAAGCCATCCGCCTGGGCGGATGGCTTTGAATATTGTAACTGGTTGGTCATTAGATCCTGAAATGCGCAAAAGCCTTGTTTGCTTCTGCCATACGGTGGGTATCTTCTTTCTTTTTAAAGGAAGCGCCTTCACCCTTACTGGCTGCTACGATCTCGTTGGCCAGTTTATCCGACATACTGCGGCCATTCCTGTCGCGGCTGTACTTGATCATCCATTTAATGCTCAAAGAGATCTTCCTGTCGGCACGAACCTCGGCAGGTATCTGGAAAGTAGCACCACCGATACGGCGGCTGCGTACTTCAACACCCGGGGTTATATTGGCCAGGGCTTTTTTCCAAACTTCATATCCATCTTCACCGGTTTGCTTGGCCACTTTATCCAGGGCATCATAAAAAATTATGTATGCACCGCTTTTTTTACCCGCCCACATCAGGTTATTCACAAAACGGGTAACCAGTTTGTCGTTAAACTTTGGATCCGGTGCTAATGGTATTTTTTTCGGTTGTGTCTTCCTCATTGTTATTTATTTTTCCTTTCCTCCGCCGCGGCGGATTAGGGGAGTTATTTTTTAGCTTTTTTGGTTCCGTATTTACTACGGCTTTGTTTACGGTCCTTTACACCGGCAGTATCCAGGCTGCCGCGTACGATATGATAACGTACACCCGGCAGATCCTTTACCCTTCCGCCACGGATCAATACAATGGAGTGTTCCTGTAAATTGTGTCCCTCGCCAGGAATATAGGCAATAACCTCAATTTTGTTGGTCAAACGCACTTTTGCCACTTTACGCAAGGCAGAGTTAGGCTTTTTAGGCGTAGTGGTATATACCCTTGTACATACACCACGGCGCTGCGGACAACTGTCCAAAGCCCTTGATTTGCTTTTTGCTTTAATTACTTCTCTTCCTTTTCTTACTAATTGTTGTATTGTAGGCATTTTATCCTTTTATTTTTCGGACGGCAAAGGTAGGGGAAAATTTCAGATTTTGGATTTTAGATGTAAGATTTTTTCACACGCTTAAAAAATACCCGTTTTTTAGTCTTAAAAAAGTAAAATCAAGTACCTAAATTCTCTTTTACCAGGGTTAAAAGGCAGTTCAAATCCAAATTCATAAACCTGATGGCTCGCTTTCGCGTAGCTTCTTCGGAGCAAGGCTGGCAGGTCTAAAATCCTAAATCCTATGCATCCAGCCATGGGTATCGGGCACCTGGCCATATCGTATGGCATTTAACTGTGCTTTTACGGCAGGGGCTGTTTTCCAGCTATCCACGTCAAATTCCATTACATAATCCTTATACCTTAACTCTTTGATCAGCGAAATGGTAGCTGCAGTGCCGGTCCCAAATACCTCCTTCAACTGTCCTGCCTTATGGGCTTCAATGATCTCATCAATATTCAGGCGCCTTTCTTCCACTTCCAGCCCCATTTCCTTTAAAACAGTTATTACACTATCCCTGGTAACCCCGGCCAGTATAGTGCCGGTTTCAAGTCCGGGGGTAATGGCTTTATTCCCGATCAGGAAGAACACATTCATGGTACCACATTCCTGAACAAATTTATGCTCAAAGGCATCTGTCCATAAAACCTGGTCGTAGCCCTTCTTTTTTGCTTCAGCGGTGGCATACATGGCTGCGCCGTAATTGCCTGCAGCCTTGGCATATCCAACTCCTCCGGGTACTGCCCTTACGTAATGCTCTTCCACGTAAATGCGCATGGGCGCACTGTAATACGGGCCGGTTGGGCTGAGAATGATCATGAACTTATATTTTTCACTTGGCCTCACCCCGATCATGTGGTCGCTGCTGAACATGAAGGGCCTGATATATAAAGCATGGTCCTTTTGTTGCGGTATCCAGTTCTTATCCAGTTCCACCAGCAAACGCATGCCTTCCATGAAAATATCTTCCGGAACCTGCGGCATCTGCATCCTTTCGGCAGAAATATTGAAACGTTTGTAATTATCCAGCGGGCGAAAGATATAAGCTTCACCAGCTTCATTTTTATAGGCTTTAATGCCTTCAAAAATGGACTGGCCATAATGTATCGCGGCCAGTGAGGGATCCAATAACAATGGCTGGTAGGGTTTTATTTCAGGATTTTTCCATTCGCCGTCCTCGTAATCCATTTCCAGCATATGATCAGAAAAATATTTACCAAAGGGTATATTTTCGAGATTGATATCTTTTAATTTACTTCTTTCTACTTTCGTGATATTAATATTTCCAGCAGCAATCATAATCGTTAATTTTACGGCAAAGAAACGAAAAAAACAATTGGTAATAAATTCCCCGGGTTATGAGTTTAGATAATATTCAGTTTCCAGCATCCATCTTACAGGGTTTATACAATAAATCATTATATCACTTATCATCAAACGAATCAGTAATAGATGATATACAACCGGTGAATATGGTGTTTTTGGGAAGCAACCTGAAAAAGATCACCCTGGTTGTTCAGGATGAATCAAGTATTTATTTAGCGGATGATGCACTTCAGTTTCTGCTGGGTATTTTAACGGCCTGTAAATTAAGCATGGCCGATATCGCATTGATCAATATTTCGAAAAATCCAAATGCAGATTACCACCGTATAACAGAACAGCTAAAGGCCGAAAAAATAATCATGTTCGGGTTAACGGCCGAAAGCCTGGCACTACCCTTACAGTTTCCCCATTACCAGGTACAGCGTTACAATAACCAGGTTTACCTTTCTGCGGCCTCACTAACAGACCTGCAAAAGATAAAGAAGAGAAAATGAAATTGTGGAACTGCCTCAAGCAAATTTTTTCAATCTGATACTTTTAATTAAATGGACAGCATCATTTTTGCAACCAATAACCGTAATAAAGTAGATGAGGTAAGGGCAGTACTTGGCACAGCTTTTAATATCATCACCTTACAGGATGCCGGAATTGACATAGATATTCCTGAACCCCATGATACCCTGGAAGCCAATGCAACAGAAAAATCAAAGACCATATCTGGCATAACCGGGAAAAACTGTTTCAGTGAAGATACCGGCCTGGAAGTGGAAGCACTGAATGGTGAACCCGGTGTAAAAAGTGCAAGGTATGCAGGCGATGACCCGGGTTTTAGGGATAATATTGACAAGCTCCTCCGCAATCTTGCAACTGCATCCAATAAAAATGCCCGTTTCAGAACGGTGATCTCATTGATACTGGATGGAAAAGAATATTTCTTTGAAGGCATTTGCAACGGCAGGATCATTGATGTAAGAAAAGGAAATAACGGTTTTGGTTACGACCCGGTTTTTATACCGGATGGCAGTGACAAAACTTTTGCAGAGATGGATATGCCTGAAAAGAACAAATACAGCCACCGGAAAAAAGCCATGCAGAAACTGATCAGCTTTTTAAACACATACAATGGCAAGAGTTAAAATCGACATCCCTGAAAAGGTCATGGCATCATACCGGGTTCCTGTCCGCATAACAGATATCAACTACGGCAACCATGTTGGCAATGACGCTTTTGTAAGTATCATACATGAGGCCAGGATACAATGGCTGCAGCAATATGGATTTACCGAATTACAAATTGAAGGCATTGGATTGATCATGAGCGACCTGTGCATTGAATTTAAAAATGAATCATTTTACGGGGATGTGGTTGAAATAGATCTTGGGGCAGGGGAAATTTCCAGGGTTGGCTTTGAGTTGTTTTACCGGCTTTTTACAAAAAGGGAAACCGGAACCGTATTACTGGCAAACGCCAAAACGGGAATGGTTTGTTATGATTATGATGCAAAAAAAGTTGCAGCAATTCCTGAACGGTTAAAAGAAATACTCCAGGGATGAATCATCAAACCGCATTCCAGATCTTCCAGCTTTCTTCAGCCTGCAGCACCAGCATCTCAAACCCGTTCTTAATCACCGCTCCCTCCGCTTCACCTTTTTGCAGGAACAATGTCTTTGCGGGGTTATACACCAGGTCATACAATAAATGTTCAGGGGTTAAATAACGGTAAGGAATATCCGGGCATTCACCTGTGCGGGGAAAGGTACCCAGCGGGGTGGTATTGATGATCAGTTTGTTTGATTCAATAACTGACTGGTCTACCCGGGAATAGGTTAATGAACCATCACCGGGTACATTTCTGCTGACTGTTGTACATTGGATCTTCAGTTTCTGTAAAACAGACCTGACCGCTTCGGCAGCCCCGCCATTGCCCAGTACCAGGGCAGCAGTATGTTGTTTTTTTAGCAGTGGCAAAACCGAAAGTTCAAAACCGGTTACATCTGTATTATAACCAAATGTTTTCCCGTTTTCAATCCGGATGCAGTTACATGCCTGTAAACCCTCAGGGAGATTGGATACATCATCGAGGTGCCGCAGAACTGATTGTTTATATGGAATGGTGACATTTAAACCCCGGAGGCCGGGATTTTCCCTGATCAGGCCATGTACCTGGTCAACCGCACTGATCGGGTAAACCTTATAACGTGCATCCGTGATCCCTTCCCGCTGAAATTTTTCTGTAAAATACTGTTGAGAAAAAGAATGCGTTAATGGAGATCCAATAATGCCGTATGTTTTCATTACACGGTTTCTTTATTCAGGTATAAATGAAAAGTATCGCCCCGCAAACCGATGCGCATGGCTTCGAGAGGAATGACTTCGTTGGGAGCAATATTTCCCAGGTTTACATTACAACCGATCAGTTCCAGGAAGTACAGCTGCTGGGCCTTTTGCGGCGCTTCCCAGATTATTTTTTCCTCCGGGATCTGGGTCAGTATCTCCTGTACCAGGCCTTCCCGCACTTCACCTGTACCCCTGTAAATACCTACATTACCGGCTTCCCGGGCTTCGGCGATCACATAGGTGGAACCGGCTTCCAGTTCAGCACGCATCAATTCGATCCATTTATAGGGTGGGATAATATGTGTGGCATCTTTACTGCCCACTTCACTCAAAACCACACCCACTTTAGCCAGTTTTTCAATATACCCGCATTTTTCAGCATGCGGAATTTCAATGGAACCATCACTTACTTCCATATAACTGACCGCAAACTCTTTACATACACTGATGTAATCCTCAAACTGGTTCCTGATCAAAAAAGCTTCAAAGAGTGTGCCCCCGAAATATATCGGCATATTATAAGAACGGTAAACTTCCAGTTTTGCTTCCAGGTTTGGCGTTACATAGGAAGTGCCAAATCCCAGTTTAACCACATCCACATGCGGGGAAGCGGCGCTCATAAAATTTTTAGCTTCTTCCACACTCAGGCCTTTATCCATGACCATGGTAATGCCATGAGTACGGGGTTGTGTTGTACGTTCAGGTATTTGAGAAAGTTTAAAGTTCATCAGGTTACATTTAATCGTGAAGGTTACAGGGATGCAAAGATAACCCCGGATCGTTAAAAAAATTACAACCGGGATCATAATATGCAAACCGCGGGATCAGAGAGATTTCTTTTTTTTGTACCTGGCAATAATATCCACCACCTGTTGAACCTGCAGTATGGATGGATTGAATTCGATAAATTTTTTGACCAGTTTCGGATTCCGGTTCATTCCGGCTTCGAGGTTCAACAGGGCTTCCTTAGATCTGCCCATGGCATACAAAACAGCGCTTTTGTAAAAAAGAAAAATGGGTTTGCCATCCGTTTGTTCAAATGCAAATCCTGCATATTCAAGGGCTTCTTCCAGCATTTCGGCTTTATACAGGCATTTTAATAATTCCAGCCAGCCATTTATATTTTTGGGCCTCACCCGTACCACATTGCCGAAATAGGTAATGGCATCATCCAGTTTATCCATTTCCATATAACATTGTCCCATGGCCAGGTTGTATTCGGGTTGCATGCGGTGAATGCGCATGGCTATTTCGAGGTTTTTTACAGCACTCTCCCAATTGCCTTCATTCATGTAGGTACAGGCAATTTTATAATTCAGCTGGCTGTCGTCGTTGTTTAAATGACTGGCCTTGCGGTAATTGAACCTGGCCTGTGCATAATTGCCCATTTTGTCGTAACAATGGCCAATGGCTTCATAAATAACGTCTTCGGGCCTGGCCAGTTCCAATACTTTTTCCAGTACTTCCACTGCTTCCTTATACCTGCGCAGGCGGATATAGGCATCCCCCATATTGCGCAATGCATAATCAAATTTTTCATCAATGGCCATGGCATATTCGTAAGCGTCAATGGCTTTTTCATATAATTTCAGGCCCTGGTATGCAGCTGCCAGGTTAAACCAGGCCAGTTCGTTAAATGGAAATTCATCAATTATTTTCTGGTGTAACCGTATCCCTTCTTCATTTCTGCCGGTAAAATCGGTCCAGAAGCAAATTTTATACAAAGCTTCTTCATTATTGGGCTCCTGTTCCAGTATCATGGCCAGGCAATCGAATACTTTTTCAAAATTTTCATAGTCATCATACACATCTGCCAATTCAAATAACAGGTCGATCCTTTCCTCCCCATCAAAATCATGAATGGCATGTTCCAGCAGACCGGCAGCCTTTTGCTGCATATCCAGCGCCAGGTATGCATCTGTTTTCAAAATATACAGGTTGGTATCCTTGCTGTCGAGCATTTCGGCCTGGTCCAGTACGAAAAGCGCCTCCTTATAATGCCGCAATGCAATGAGCAAATCTGCCTTTTTTAAAAGCAGCATTGCAGAGTATGGATATTGTTCAATGCCATATTCTGCTGCTTCCAAAGCAAGGTTTAACTGCTCCTTTTCATCATAATAATCTATAATACGTTCAAAGGAATCTTCTTCAATAAAGGAGTTGGTTTTACCTGCCCTGAGGTTCTCAAATTGCTGGAGTAATGCTTTTAATTCTTCTCGGTCCTGTCGGTAAGGGTATTTACTCATTGGCTGTAGGTTGTTGTAAATTAAGAACTTTTGTATAAACAATCAAGTTTTTGTAACCTTTTTTAAAGTTAAACGTTAAAAGAATGCAAAAAGATTTGATGAATGGTATGGTAATACCAAATATTTTTCAATATATTTGTTTTGTTAATAGAGACCCAATGATAAAAAAAGCTAAAAGAATACTGTTTTTACTTATGCTGAGTGGCATAGGTTTCAGTGCTATGGCGGATAAAGGCATTGGAAAAAAGAGTAAATCCCGTGTTGCCCTCAATATCAACACCGGTAATACGACCTTACGTAACTCAATCTCCGTTAATTTAAAGACCGGCTTAAAATATACCGGCAGTTTGCTGGTAAATCAACAGGCAGACGGAAAATCTTATCTAAACAATACTTTACTTACCTATCAAAAGGGTAATACTGTTTATATCATTCCCCAAAAGCAGATCATTGCTGTTCCTGAAATGAATCAGGGATATACCGGGATGAAATTAATCATCAAATCTCATTAATATAAAGGCTTAGATTTTAAGCCTTTTTTTTATCTCCCCTTTTTAATTGTATCAATTACCTTTTTTGAGGTTTTGATTTTCTTCATAGGTCATTTTACGGTACCCGGTTGCAGGGAAATCAAACAGGGAAACCGGTACCGGGTCATAATCAATTTTTTTGAGGCTGTACGTGAACTTCGTATTCCGGGATTCAATTTCATATTCAATGGCCAGGCCGGGCAGGTTACTGAATGTGGCATCGTATTCGGTATTGGCCGGAACCAGGTCGGGTGCATAAAACACTTCAAATGTTTTACCATCTTCCATTTTTGCAATGGCTTTCCGCGTTTTGTATCCGCCAATGGTCTTGTACTCACCGGTCAGTTCATATGTAATATTGCTGTACATCTTTCCCTTCGTCTTCCAGTTTTCGCTGGTGAGTGTGATCATTAATTTCTGTCCGCTGAATTCCTTTAAAATAACAGCGCTGTTCAGCTTCGAATTAAAAATGGTTATTTCTTTACCCAAAGCACTGACCATTTCGGTACGGCTGTTCTTCCCTTTTATATATACGGTAGTTGATGCCCCGTTTAAACCCTGCCCTTTTATATCATAAACAAATGTGGCTTCGGCAATATTTTTCTGGGCATATGCAGAAAAATACCCAAAACCCAAAACCATCATTAAAAACAAACCTTTCAGATTTTTCATTATTTTATGTATTTAACTAAAGGTACTGATTCGCTTTTTTATATTGATCCGTTAAAAACAAAACCATATTCCTTAGTATATACATACCCTAATAAAATCCCGTGCCAGAATGATGGTTTTGTGTATTTAAAAACGGGCAAAGCTTAAAACAGCCTGCAGGTTATGATTTCTTTAACTACCCGGTGCTATTTATTCCCTTTTTTCTTTAATTCCTGCAGTTTTTTATTGCTTTCCTGCATGGCCATCATCCTTTCCTGGAACTTACTGTGCTTTACCGGTTTCTTCCGGTTTATTTCGATCTGGGCCAGTATCTTTTCATGATTGATGATATATTTCTGGATGATGATCTGGAGGATCAGGGTGATGGTATTTGAAACCGTATAATACCAGGTTAATGCAGCGGGTAAATTATTGAATACGCCCAACAGCAATACCGGGAAAATATAAGGCATATATTTCATTACCGGGTTACTGTTATCCTGCATGGTACTCATGCTGTACACGGAAATAACAAGGCTGGTAAGGGTTGCAGTAATGGTAAATAAACTAACGTGATCGCCATAAAAAGGAATGGAGAAAGGCAATGTGGCAATGGAATCATAAGCAGCCAGGTCCTTTGCCCATAAAAAGCTTTCGCCACGTAATGAAATATTGGATTGAAAGAAATAATACAGCGACATGAAGATCGGTATCTGCAACAGTGCCGGCAAACAACCGCCAAGCGGGCTTACCCCTGCCGATTTCCACAACTTCATCTGGTCCATGCTGAATGCCTGTTTATCATCTCCGTGCTTTTCCTTTAACCGGTCGATCTCCGGTTTAAGTGCTTTCATTTTTGCCCCGCTCAAATAGCTTTTATACAGGATCGGCGAAGTGATCAGGCGGATCAACAGGGTTAGCAGCAGGATGACCATACCCATACTGGCAATGTTATTCCGGAGGAAATCAAAAACCGGCAATAAAAAATGACGGTTGATGTATTTCACAAAAGCAAAAACACCGCTGCCGTATGGTACAATGTTTTCCATGTTGTTGTTCGACTTAATTAAAATATTATAATCACTGGGGCCATAATACAATTGCAGGGGTACTGTTGCCATTGAACCGGCCGGCAACAAAAGGTTACAATTTGCAGTTGTTTGGGCTATTACCTGTAATGAATCTGCCGGAACTACCCACTTTACCAGTGCACTTTGAAATTTATTTTTGGCTGATAAGGCCGAAATAAAGAACTGTTGCTTAACAGCCAACCAGTCAACCGGGTCTTTAAAATTCTTATCATCACCCGAAGCCACATATTCGAAATCGTAACTGCCGTTCTCCAGGTAACAGATATGGCTCTGTTGTCTTTCATACTCGATATCCTTCTCTATTTGCGGCATTTGGGATTGCCACAACAGGTTGATGGTATTTTGAGAAACCCATTTATCAGCACCCAGCATGGAAATATTAAGATCAACCATATAGCTGCCTGGCTGCATGGTATACTGGTGGGTGATCTCTTTTCCTGAAGCATCTTTCAATACATAGGAAATGCTCTGCGATCTGTCGGCATTTACCTTTTTGCTGCTGCTTATAAAAGCAATATCAGCCGTTTGTGCGGTTTGGTTGTTTCCTGTATTGATGGTGTAAGAAAGTTTATTGAATTTGCCATTTTCCAGGATAACCGGTTTGCCGTCAAATTTTTTAAAATCCTTAACCTCAATTATTTTAGGCTGGCCCCCTTTATTGGTAAAAACAATTTTTATTTTCTCATTTTCCAGTGTATCCAGCTTTTCCGTATTTGTGGTATCGGTAATAAAGGCATCGGGTAATTTTTGCCTGGCAGTTAATAATGAATCCATGATTAATGAATCCTTTTGTAAGGCGATGGTATCTGCTTTTGGTTTTGTGGCTGCAATAGAATCCTCGATACGCTGCTTTTCTGTTAAATAAGCCTGGTTACTGCGGCTGTTGATGATAAACATGGCAATCAGCAAAACGCCAATCAATACAAAACCAATAACCGTATTTTTATCCATTCCCATGTTTGCTTGTTTTAAGTTGGCAAATATAATTAAACTTTGATGGCCGGGGGTTACCGGTTAAAAAAAGCCTTCCCTGTTCAGGAAGGCTCTTTAATAATTACCTGTATTCATTATTTTTTTGCTTCAGCAGCAGGTGCAGCGGCGGCAGGTGCGGCAGCGGCTTTAGGAGCTACTGCTTCTTCCTGTTTCAATTGCCTGGTCAAAGTAACAGAGGCAATGGGGATACGTGGTGAGTTTAATACCTCCATATTTTCCGCTGGTATATCCTGTACCCGGATATTTTCATTCAGTTCCATTTTTTCGATATTCACATCAATATGCTCCTTCAGGTATTTTGGCAGTGTTTTTACCTTTACCGATTTCATTTTAAGAACCAGTTTACCGCCGGCCTTAACACCCGCAGGAACCCCGATAAAATTAAGTGGTAATGTAGCGATCACCTTTTTATTATCCACCAGTTCCAGGAAGTCAACATGCAGTAACTGGTCTGATACCTTATGAAACTGCAGGTCTTTTAAGATACAACGGTAGCTGTTACCATCAATGATCACATTGGCCAGCATAAATTCCGGTGTGTAAACGATGTCTTTAAAAGCAGTTGCAGGAGCTGAGAAATTGATCTCTTGAGAACCACCATAAATTACACCTGGCACCATTTTCTGAGAGCGAAGTTGGCGGGTGGCTTTTTTTCCGCTGTCGGTCCTCAGTTGTCCTTCGATTGTAATTGATTTCATGTTATTTGTATTTTTTTATGAGGCGCAAAGGTAAGGAATTAATGGATAACTGTATAATGAAATAATGGATAATTGGTACCCTTAAACTGCAGGTTTCAATTATCCATTATCCATTTATAAATTATCAATTATCTCATTTCTTATTCGCCATCCTGCTCCGCATAAAAAGGCTGTTTATACTCTTATTTTCGAATGCATTACGTATGGTAACTGCAAATAATTCATCAGTGGAAAGCACTTTGATCTTACTGCATTCACCCCGTAAAGGGATCGTATCGCATACCACCAGTTCTTCCAGAACGCTGTTTTCAATATTCTGGTAAGCATTACCGCTCAATACCGGGTGTGTACACAAGGCACGAACGCTGCGTGCGCCATTTGCTTTCATTAAAGCTGCACTTTTGATCAATGTACCGCCGGTGTCACAGATGTCATCGATCAGCACCACATCCCGGTCGGTTACATCGCCGATGACCACCATGCTGGCAATTTCATTTGCCCGCTTACGGTGTTTGTCGCATATCACCATTTCGCATTCAAAATAAGTAGCAATTTCACGGATCCTGTTGGCACTGCCCACATCGGGTGCTGCAAAAGTTAAATTGGGGAGTTTTAGATTTTCGATATACGGAATGAAAATGGCTGATGAATCCAGGTGATCAACAGGGATGTCAAAATAACCCTGTATCTGCGGGGCATGCAGGTCCATGGTGATCAACCTGTCGGCACCTGCTGCAGTAAGCATATTGGCTACCAGTTTGGATCCAATGGCTACCCTGGGCCTGTCTTTCCTGTCCTGCCTGGCTAACCCATAATATGGTATCACGGCTATAACTTTATATGCAGATGCCCTTTTTGCAGCATCGATCATCAACAGCATTTCCATCAAATTGTCAGAAGGTGCAAAAGTACTCTGCACTAAAAAAACAAATTGCCCACGGATACTCTCTTTAAACTCAACATAAATTTCACCGTCACTAAACCTCTGGATGTTGACCTTGCCCAGAGGTTCTCCAAACTTTTTTGCAATTTTTTCAGCGAGGTACTGTGATCCGGTTCCGGAAAAAATTTTTGCATTTGATTCCATATATATTTAAATTGAGATAAGTGATCTTTAATATCCTGCGAAAGTATCATTTAGTTTACATGATTTAAGATTGTACCAATGAAAAATGTCAACAAGCCTTCCACATCCATCAAAAACTGGGCTGCAGACGACCGGCCAAGGGAAAAATTACTTTTAAAAGGTGCAGCGGCACTCAGCAACTCAGAGTTGCTTGCCATTTTACTGAACAATGGCAGTAAAAACAGATCTGCATTGGACCTTGCCAAAGAAATTTTAAAAATGGGGCAGGATAATTTAAATGAACTCGGAAAATTATCATTAACTGATCTTAAACAGGTGCCGGGAATCGGCATTGCAAAATCGGTGAGTATTGCGGCTGCATTGGAACTTGGCAGGAGAAGGCACGCTTCGGCTGCATTGGAAAAACCCGTCATCAGGACAAGCAGTAACATTGCACAATACCTGCAGGCCACTATAAAAGACTTTTCCTATGAAGTTTTTGCCGTAGTTTTTTTAAACCGGGCTAACAAAATAAATCATTTTGAGATCATCAGTAAGGGCGGTATATCAGGTACCGTGGCCGATCCCAGGATCATTTTAAAAAAAGCGCTGGAAGAGGATGCAACTGCCATCGTATTATGCCATAATCATCCATCCGGCAACCTGCAGCCCAGCCGGGCTGATGAAGAACTGACCAAAAAAATTAAAGAAGCTGCTGCCTTTTTCGACATAAAGATCCTCGACCATATTATTGTTAGTGAAGAAGGGTATTACAGTTTTGCGGATGACGGAATGCTTTAGGCGTTTAAGGTTTAATCGTTTAAGGTTAACGATACAGCAGTTTTTTAACTTTATAAAATTTTGTAACAGAAAAGCTGTTACCTGCAACAAACTTTAAACCATTAAACCTTTCAAACTTTAAACCTTTTATGCCTGCGCCGTAGGCCCCCCAAAATTAAAGGGTATTTCAACTGCATCCATATCCTGGATATTGCCATTGGCGGTTTCAAACTTTTTTACATTTTCAACCATGGCCTTCATAAAACGCTTGGCGTGAAATGGGGTTAAAATGATGCGGCTTTTTACCTTGCTCTTGGGAGTTCCCGGCATTACATTTACAAAGTCAATTACAAACTCGGCATGGCTGTGTGTGATGATTGCCAGGTTGGCATAGGCACCTTCAGATACTTCTTCGGAAATCTCAATATTGATCTGGTTGGGTTGTTCGGGCAGGTTGCTCATTTTTATTTTTTTTACAAAGATAAAAACAAAGAGCCCCAAAACGGGGCTCTTTGTAAAAGTATTTATAAGACCTGAGATTATTATCTAGGTGCTTTGAATTTCATAACAACCAGGTATTCCCTTGTAGCTGCTGTTGGATTCCACCTGAAAGCCAGGTTAAAAGTTTTGGTTGCAGGATCATAAAAATTTGGATTTCCTGCCCAATTGCCAAATGTTGCATTAGCTCCGGACGTAGCTGTTGTAAGGTTTGTTACCGGATCAACTGTAACCCTGATACCGTCAACACCGGCAACCATTGAGTTAGCGCCAAAAGCCCAGAATAATCCACCCAAAGTACTTACCGGAGGTATAGCACAGGTATAAGCGCCTACAGTAATCATGTAAATATCCGGATTACCAACTAATGAACCGTTTAACGGACCTACTTCCGGAGATCCCGGAGCAGTATACCTTTGTACAAAACCTGATTCAATAGAATAAATTCCATCATAAGGATTTTTTGCACCTATTTCTACAACCACTGATTTTTGAGTAGATAAAACACCACCCGCATCAGCAGAAGTAACTGTAAAACCTAAACCGTATAATGCACTTGGATTTAACAAAGTTGCATTTGGAATGGTAATGTAAATTGACTTGGAAAATTCACCTGGGAGGAAAGTGAAGGTGAAAGTACCACCCTGGCCACCGGTTTTAACACCATCGGTCTGGATCGTGTACCAGGCTGTAGGAAACTGAACATAAGCCGCATTAGCAGCTGTTACTGCAGCCGTATCGTCTTTTACAGTTACCACCATTGTTTTGTTCAACTCAGCCTCGTTTGGAACATCCCTTCTTACTTCAACAGCCAGGATCTGCATGGGGATTGGTACAAAGTCGATAGGCTTTGAAGAAATGGTAGCCGGGGTACTGCCCCCCAGTAATTTTACCAGGGTCTGGCCTGCATCACCCATGGGGGTAGACACAGTGGGCTTTTTACAAGCCATAAATATCAAAGAAACAACAGCTATTGCGGCTAATTTCCTTGTTACGTTTAAATATTTCATGTTAATTGTTTTTGCGTTGTTTACAAATTGTATTTAAAACCATCCCGAAATATCATTAAATATACGGGATGGTTTGAAATTTCTTATTAATTATCCCACCAAACTTTAGAATCCTGTAAATCTCCGCCCATTCTTGCAGCAGCTTCCAATGTATTGGCATTGTTAAGACCGTAATCGGTATTGCCATATACATAACGGGTTACAAACGGACCTGTTTTGAACCTGGTTGTTTTCAGGTTTGGAACACCGGTCCTTCTTTGTTGAGCCCATCCTTCGTTTCCATTAGGGAAACCAGCGATCCAACGCTGTAATGCAATACGTGCCAGTTTATTTGGTGTTGCTGCATCCTGGATATTATTATCTGCTGCCCTGAAATTATCATAAGGTGCAGTTCCTGCGCCAATGCTGCCCGGTACACCAGGTGAAGTATTGTAATTGGCACCACCATTCAAATAACCGGCACCAACAGTTAATCCCCACTGTGCAAAATTAGCTGTAATAGCAGCATTGTAATCCTGCTCAGCAGTTGGTTCAGCACCTGAAACGGTGATCCATCCTCTTTCTTTTGCTTCGGCCCTTGCCAATAAAACAGTAGCAGCCCCGATCACAACAACAGGTGAATTATCCATCCTATGAATCAATGCCAAAGGCACTGACTGGCCGTTACCAACACTGTTACCATAGTTGATTGCCAGGTCCCTGGTTAAACCATAAGGGAACATAATGGTGTTTGTACCAAAAGCATTGATACGTGAATCGCCTAAACCGCTTAATACATCACCCATTGTTTTACATGATGCATAGTCTTCACGTGCAAGGAATGCTAAGTACCAGGGGTTCTGATAAGATCCGCCCGGATATTGCAGTGTAAAATTATCTGCATTGCTGGTGATCAGTCCGCCTGGAGCACTGGCTGCATCAGCAGCGGCTAAAGCGGCAACACCACCGGCACCAGGATGCCTGTTAGACATTTGTACTGCCATCAGCAAACGTAAGCTGTTAGCCATCCTGATCCATTTGTCCGTGTTTCCGCCATAAAGGATATCTCCCTTGATGGGTGCACCGATCACAAAAGAAGACGCGGCTTCTTTTAATTCCTTGATCATATCAATATAGATATCTTCCTGCTTGTCGAACTTGGGCGTTAAATTAGCAGCCCCTTTCAAAGCTTCGCTGTAAGGAATTTCTCCCCACCTGTCGGTAGTTTGCCAAAACAGGAAAGCCTTTAAGATCCTGGCAATCGCGATCTGGTTTGCATTTGCTCCATCAACAGAAGCTGCACCGGCAGTTAAAGGATTGGAGTTGTAATTGATGATGATCTGCAGATTGTTCAGCGGGCCTGAATAAGTACCGCTCATTTCCAGTAAAGGCAATGCATATAAAGATGCATCGGTATACTGGTTTTCAGCAATGTACTGTGCATATACCGCAGTTCTTAGCACTGCAGCAAATCCACCTATTTGTGAACCCACGTTGGTTAACAAAGCCGATGGAACCGGATTTACAATTCCATTCGGGTTATTGTTTATATCACCAAACTGGTCAATTTTTGCGCAGCCCGTACCCATTATCACCGAAGTGATAAGGGCAGCAGCAGCGAATTTTTTTATCGATATATTTTTCATTTTTATAAGTTTTTAGGTTATTTATATTAGAAACCAAGTTTTAAGTTAACACCAACTGATCTTGTTCCTGGTAACTGGCCATCTTCGCCATAAACATTACTGATCTCAGAAGGATCGAATCCTTTGGTTTTAGAATAAATCAACCATGGGTTACGTGAAACTACAGAGAAAATAGCTGTTTTCACATACCGTCCAATTCCTAATTTTTCAACCGGAACTTTATAACCAATACTTAATTCCCTTAATTTAACAAAGGTCAGGTCATAAATATGAGGTTCTGCTATATTCTTATTTCTGAACTGGTGATAATAGGTTTGTGCATCAACATACATATCTACCGGTTTGCCGGTATTGTCAACACCAAACACGTGTACTCCACCACCATCAGCAACCGGGTCACGAACTGGTAAACCTTTATCGTTCAGCTCAGCTGTACGTGCAGTTAAACCAGAGAAAGTACCCCAATGGTCAGACAGGGAGAAGAATTTACCACCGTAAGAATAGTCAATATTTACGTTAATAGTAAAGTTCTTGAAAACATTGAACGTGTTCTGAACACCACCGGTATATTGTGGTAAAACACTTCCGAAATTAACATCAGCTTCACGGATGTATAAACCATCAGCGCCTAACTCAGGAACACCGTTGATCTTTTTAATACCACCGCCAAACATTTCACCCCACTGTTTGCCAACCTGGTTTACAGAATAGGCTGCAGATGAACCAGAGAAAGCTCCTGAAGATAACACCAGCCTGTTAATACCAGGGAAGATAGAAACTACTTCGTTCTTGGTTAAATAACCCCATGTTGCTGAGATATCCCAATCAAAGTTTTTAGACTGAACAGGCTTAACAAAAGCTGTTACATCCCAACCCTGCTTGGCAAGTTCACCGGCATTCCTAGAAACGGTACCATAACCTGTTGTTCCGGTTACGGTTACGTTAACCGGGAAATCCTTGTTTGTTCTGTCCCAATAAGTAACGTTGAAACCAAACCTGTTCTTCATGAAACGCATTTCAAGTCCAAGTTCTTTTTCCACGTTGGTAGCTCCCTGTAATCCCGGATCAACCAGGTTATCTGGAACTGTGGTCAGGATATTACCATTCCACTGTTGTGGTGCAATAGTATATAATGCATTCAACTGGTTAAATGTCAAAGTATTTAATAACTGTCCGATCGATCCCCTGATCTTACCATAGCTGATAAACGGAACAGTATTCCTGATCAGGTCGCTGAATACGAAAGACAGACCACCTGATTTAGAATCGATATAGTTACCCAAAGGCTCTGATGAGGTATAGTCCCTGCGGTAAGTACCTTCAACAAAGAGGTAATTGCGGAAACCGATATCTGCACGTACGAATAAACCGCGGCGGGTAAATGCCTGCCTTGTATTTCCGTAGTTGATCGGGTTTTTAGAGTTGGTCAAAGCATATAAACCAGGTGCACTTAAACCACCCACAGTATTTGCGTTAACACCCCTGAATTTAGTTTTTAAGATATCAAAACCGGCATTTGCATTAAACTGGAAGCTCTTATATTTCTTAGAATAAGAAATCAAGCCTTCATAGTTCTGGCGGTCACTGAATGTGTTATCCACACCATAACCTGCAAAAGCGTTTCCTTCCCATGGATTGAAAGACATCTGGTTGGCACTAGCCTGCAGTTCAGATTTGTAAGTAGTTTCTGAATTGGTAGTTAACTGCTGCTTACGGTAAGTAGCTTTAATTTTAAGGTCGTTGTTGATCTTATACGTTAAAGATACATCACCAAATAACCTGTCTCTCCTGATGTTGTTATTGATATAATCAAAATACTGGTACATATTGAACCAATAGTTACCACCCCATGATTTGGCTGCATCACCTGGAGTGAATGCATCCGGGTTATTTTTATTCCAGCTTGCAAAAACACCTTCAGGGCTGGTTAATGTCCTTAATTCTTTAATAATACCCATATCCAGGTTCCTGTGGAACCACTGGCCGAATGAACCGGTAGTTTGGTTACTGTAACCATCATCACTTTCTGTGTTCCTGTTCTCTGCAATATAATTGAAGTTAACACCCATTGTTAAGCGTGAACTCAGATCAGCAGTCAGGTTAGCATTTAATGTATGACGCCTGAGGTATTCAGTTGGTGTGATACCTTTAATATCAAGGTTGGTATAAGAAACCCTCATATTCAGGTTATCAGTTGCTTTTGAAAACGCAACGTTGGTTGTCCTGGTAACACCTGTTTCCCAGAAATCACGAACATTGGTTGGTTGAGGTGTAAGTTTTGCAGTTTTAAATGAATACTCACTTCCTGGATACCATGCATACCATGGAATATACTCCTGGCCTGCAATACGTGGACCCCAGCTGGCATCATCTGAATAATCGTGGTAATATTTACCATCCAAAGCTTTCCAGCCTTCTGGCTGACCTGGCTTCCATTTGTATAAAAGGAAATCACCTGAAGCTCCACCAGCATATGAATTCTGGTAATCAGGTACGATATATACTTTATCAAACTGGATACCGGCATTCAGTTCCAGGCCGATTCCTTTGGCACCTTTTTTGGCTTTTTTCAAAGTGATTACAACAGCACCGTTTGATCCGTCAGGACCAAATAAAGCTGCAGCAGCCGGGCCTTGTAATACTGAATAATCTTCAACATCGTCGGGGTTGATATCAGCGCCACTCGGCATGATAGTACCATCAACTACATATAAAGCACCGCCACCTACGCCAAAACCATTTTCACCACGTAAACGTACGGTTGTTTCTGCTCCTAATTTAGCCACTGACTGGCTACGAACCTGTGCACCTGCCACTTTACCAGCCAAAGCGTTGTTCACGTTTGTCTGGCGGATGGTATTCACCTGGTCGCCGGTTAAGTTCTGAACATTCGAAGCTGTACTTCTTCCTGTGCGCCTGATACCAAAAGCACTGGTTACAACTACTTCTTTCAGATCACCTGTTGTTCCTTTTTCCAAAACAGTGTTTAACACGTTCTGAGTACCAACAGGTACTTCAGTTTCTTTAAAACTTGCTCCGGAAATAACTAAAACGTCATTTGTATTTACTCTGAGCGAATATGCTCCGTTGGCATCAGCCGAAACGCCGGTTGAACTGCCTTTAATTTTTACAGACGCAAAAGAAACCGGGTTACCGTCGATATCAGTAACCTTGCCGGTCACCACCCGGCTTTGCGCAAATGCCAGTACCCCACAGAGCATCAGCATTGTAAACAGTGATAAAAATCTTCTCATGTGCATTTAATTAAGTTTAATGATGTGTAAAAATAAGGATAATTTCTTAACGTCAAAATAATGTTAAATTAATTTTCCTGAGATTCGTATCCTTTTCATGGACAAGGAATGAATTTAAATTGCAGCATTGCCCCTGAATATTTGTTAAAATTTATAAATTGCCTGTACCCTTACCTCTGACCTGGTATTCCCCTTAATCTCATCCAGCCCGCTACCAATAAGGCTTTTACCGCTATAAATGGTTTGTGCCCACCTGGCCCAGAAACTGATATTTTTGTTAATATCATAGTTTATATTTACGTAATACCTGTAGCCTTTATCATAGAAAACAGGGATGGAAAAATGATATAAAACGTCATTTTCATAGGCATATACACGGCTGTTATAGCCCCCGGTCTCAAAATACTGGAGCCTGAGGTTACCGGAAAAGGGTTTTAAAAGGGGTTTATACAATATATCTATATAAGATAAGAAACCCTGTTCCTGGGCACCCCCCTTTTTATCAAACCAAACGATCTCTGCACGGGTTCTGACCATGATCGCTGCATTTGCTTTATAATTAAGTTGTGTTCTCCAGTTCTTTCGTGGCTGCAAGACCACCGGTGAAAGTGTCTGCAGGCCGGGGTTTTCATTGACCGCTTTTGATGAAAAATGGTACCTGGTATATATCTCCAGCTGTTTATTGGGTTTAAATTGCAGCTGGATCAGATATCCGGAACCGGCAGATGGGGCATCTGCCCGGGAACGCAACCAGGGAAACCGGAAAAGATCGGCATAGGCATTTAGCCGCCAGGAATCATGCGGCCTTACAGAGATACCGGCGTACAGCCCTTTTTCATTGGTTGGAAATGTATTTTCTGTAAAAGCCGAAGTATATAATGACTGGTAGGCTCCTGAAATATTGCGGTACAGCAAAGCCAGGTCTGCCCGTGAAGCAACGCTGATGATCAATCCGTTGATAAATGCCTTACCCCTGTTTGAAGAAAAGGCTGCTTCTCCAAAAAAATGTACATTCCTGCGGGTATAACTGTAATCAACACTGTAATTGCCAAAACTGCTGCCATTCCATGCATATATATTATATGGTTCTGCCGTTTTTTTTAACGGGAGCCTGAAGGTATACTGTATACCGTTAATGCCCAGGTGCAGTTTTTTAAACCGGTAGCGGGCATTTACGCCAAAAGCAAGTTGCCGCTGTATGCCTTTATCGCCGGCCTCGTTTTTTGTACGGTGATAACCGGATGTCTGCAGCGATGTTACATAATCCCCCTGTAGCCCGGAAGTATCTGTAACAAAATTGGCATCGATGTTACGGTAAGAAACGAATGCAGTAACCTGCCAGAAATTCCTGGCCAGTGTAATGCCAATACCCCGGTGAAAATTAATTTCACCGGCAGCATGATAAGGCCTTAATACATCTGACTCCCTTTTGATGTGGATCACCTCCGCACTTTTTTTAAATGCCAGGCTCTGCCATTGCGTGAGCCCCTGGCCGAGGTTAACTGTAAAATCACCGATGGCCAGCGACCTGATGATGCCGGCCCTGCGTATAAAAATGTGCGCCGAATAAAAATCAAAACCCTGTTTCTGTTTCCCTTTAAAGAACTGCTCGCCGGCATCCTTCTCTCCCAGTATCCCGTACTGCATCAGGTTTTTATATACATAGGTATACCGGAAAAATAATTTTTGCGGCGAACCCGGGTAAAAACCGGAACCTGTTGATGTATCCGCCCCGTACCCTTTTGAACGCTCAATTACCTGTGAGGCCCGCACGAGTAAATGGCGGCTGCCGCCGCGCATCCTGCTTTTCAGTGTACTGGTCACCGGTACCTGTAAACTAACGGTAATGTATGGCCTTAATTTTTGTATCGTGGCCACATCCCATCCCGGTATGGCCTGCAATTCATACAGGTCGATCATTTTCCCGAAAAGGCCGCGGTATGATGTTAGGTTCCGGATCTGCAGCGGGCTCAGTATGACCAGTTGGGCCAATTCGGCTTCATCCGCCGTATTCAGGTTCACCGGGTCTTTTAAAAACTGAACCAGCTGCTGCAGGAATGAATCATCCTCAGTCTCCTGGTCGGCATTGCTTTCAGCCGTATTTTCCAGCTGCTGTTCGGTATTGTTAGTAACGGTTTCCGTTACCTGCGCAAAGGCCTGTGTGACCATCAGGATAATAACAAGTATGGCAACAGCGATCTTCATTCCGGGGTAGTCTTAAAATGAATGATCAGCAATATGCCGGGCGAAAACCCAAGCCGGGGATGGTAACCAGATGTGATATCCAGCCGTATTTTTTTCCAGGCCAGGCCTGCCCCTGCATACAATGCAGTTGATTCACTGATAATCCCTCCCTTTAGAAAAAACTGTTTGGCAAACCGGTATTGAAAGCCGGCAATTACCGCAACAGCCTTATCTTCTTCCTTGATGATCTCGCTGCTGATAAAAAACTGTTCCGATACATCATATCCCAACCCCAGCTTATAGGCAGCGGCTATTTTTTCATCTGCCATACCGGGTATCGAAGACTTACCCAGTTTTCCGCCAACGGGGTTATATACATGCAGTCCTGCCTGTAACTTCTCAGTCAGCCCGAGCATCATGCCCAATTCAAAATTTACCGTGGATGCATTTCCATAAGCCGGGACCCGGTAACCATAATAATTGAACTGTACGCCCACATCCACCTTTTTTCCCAGTTTGCGGGCATAGGCAAGGCCCATTTTATGTTCATTGAAATTTTTAAACCCGGCATAATTCAATTGTATGCCGATATGCCCAAAACGGGTAGGCATAGATGCAGCCAGCGTATAGGCAGCTGTTTCACGCAGCATAAAACGCCTTTCACCGAATACGCCAAAACCCGCGGTTTTTATCTGCGCAAGGGCTGCCTGGTTACCGGTAAAAGACAATGGATCATTTTGCTTCAGGCTGTATGCCGATAAACCGGTATAGGGCTGTGCCAGTGAATAACGGAGGGATTGTGCTGTAACAGCATGATGGCATACTGCGGTGAGCAGCAGTACCTGCAAGGTAGTTTTCATTTTGGTACGGTTAGGGAATACCAAGTTAATAAATACTATTTTAAAAACATATAAAACCGGGCTTTTTTTCAGCAAATTGTTGATTACTTTTGCCGGATGCAGATCTTAGACGGAAAAACCGTTTCCCAGGCGGTAAAAAACAATATCAGGGAGAAGACCATTGCCTTTATCAACAGCGGCAACAAAACACCACACCTGGCCGCCATATTGGTTGGAACCAATGGTGCCAGTGAAACCTATGTGGCCAGTAAAGTAAAAAACTGTGAAGAAGTGGGTTTTAAAAGCAGCCTGCTTCGTTTTGATGAAAACATTGCAGAAGCGGAATTGACAGCAGCCATTGAAAAACTCAATAACGATGATGATGTGGACGGCATTTTGGTACAACTGCCACTGCCCAAACAGATCAATGAAGACAAGATCATCAACCTCATTAACCCCGATAAGGATGTGGACGGTTTTCATCCCGTGAGCATCGGTAAAATGGTGCAGGGATCACCCACTTTTATACCGGCAACACCCTACGGCATATTGCTGATGCTGGAGCATTACAACATTGAGACCAGCGGGAAACATGCGGTGGTGATCGGCCGAAGCAATATCGTGGGCAGGCCCATCAGTATTCTATTAAGCCGCAATACCTACCCCGGCAATTGCACGGTAACGGTTTGCCATAGCCGCACAACAAACCTGAAGGAGATCTGTTTGCAGGCGGATATCATTGTAGCCGCTTTGGGCATCCCGGAATTTTTAAAAGCAGATATGGTCAAAGAAAATGCCGTGGTGATCGATGTGGGCATGAACCGGGTTGCCGACGCTTCCAAAAGGTCGGGTTTTGCCATTAAAGGCGATGTTGATTTTGCCGATGTGGCCCCCAAATGCAGTTATA
>CAZBIK010000008.1:27378-27692 GCA_964491955.1 uncultured Ferruginibacter sp. | reverse complement strand
AGATCAACATCGTTAACAGGAAAAGAAATACTTTTTTTCACTTGCTTGTTTTTCCGTTAACCTATCCTTTCACTACCTGTCTCTGAGGCAGGTTAAAAGTCGTCTTCTTCATCATCAAAATCATCGTCCAGTCCCAGGTCACTGAAATCATCATCTACCTTAAAATCCTCCTCTTCATCAATTTTGCCTTTTCCTGCTTTTTTAAGGGGTACTTTTTTACCAACCGATTTGGGGATATCAAACTCATCAAAATCCGGGTCCCAGTCATCTTCTTCCTCCGGTTTTTCCCAGTCATCTTCCACATCTACATCATC
>CAZBIK010000008.1:0-27368 GCA_964491955.1 uncultured Ferruginibacter sp. | reverse complement strand
CTCGTTTTCTCTCAAGAAAAGCCGGGCCCAAAGGCCCGGCTTTTTTCTTGGGCGCTCCTTTTTTCTTGGGTGCCGGAATAATATCCTCTTCTTCGTCAAAATCATCATCATCATCATCATCGGCTTTTGGCTTGGGTGATTTTTTAATGGCTTTGATTACAGATGTAAAACCCGCTGTAATTGTTTCCCTGGTTGTGTCGTCAGCTATAAAAGTCATAATTCAAAATGGATTAATACTGTAAAATTTCCAAAACTGTTTTACATAGCCAAATAAAATACTGTATTTTTTTTATTTTTTTATGCGGTTACCAGCTGGTCCCTGCCGGGGCCGTTACTGATATACCTGACGGGCACACCCAGAAATTCATTCAGGTAATTGATGTATGTTTTCATTTCTGCAGGCAGTTCCTTAAAATCAGAAATGGCTGTGATATCTTTCTGCCAGCCGGCAAAGGATTTATAAACAGGTTCAATATTAACCCTGTTCATCTGAAAAGGTACATAATTAATTGCTTCGCCGTTTATTTTATAGCCATTGCAAACTTTCAGTTCGGCCAGTTCATCCAGTATATCTGCCTTGGTCATGATGATCTGGGTTACCCCGTTGATCATACAGGCAAACTGCAAAGCCACCAGGTCGATCCAGCCGCAACGGCGTGGCCTGCCGGTGGTGCTGCCAAACTCATTGCCCGTTTTACGGAGTTGTTCCCCGGTCTCATCATTCAGTTCGGTAGGAAAAGGTCCGCTACCCACCCTGGTACAATAGGCTTTGGATATGCCAAACACTTCTTTTATTTTTTGAGGTGCAATTCCCAAACCGGTACAGACACCGGCCGAAATGGTATTGCTGCTTGTTACAAAGGGAAAAGTTCCAAAATCAACATCCAGCATACTGCCCTGTGCCCCTTCGGCCAATACCCGCTGGCCTTTCTGAATTTTTTCATTGATGAAATATTCGCCGTTCACAATTTTAAATTCACGCAAAAATTCCATGGCCTCAAAAAACTCTTCTTCCCAGGAACTGATGTCTTCCTGGAAATTAAAATTATCGAGCAGGCGCTGGTGCTTCATCCGCAGCTTGATATAATCAGTGGTAAAACTTTTGTCGAGCAAATTACCGACACGCAGTCCATTGCGGCCTGTTTTATCCATATATGCCGGGCCAATACCTTTTAATGTACTGCCTATTTTTTCATTGCCCTTGGAAAGTTCACTGGCTTTATCCAATGCCCGGTGAGTAGGCAGGATCAGGTGGGCCCGCTCGCTGATGTATAAATTCTTTTTATAATCCACACCAAAAGCTGCTACATTTTCACATTCCCTTTTTAAAGTTATGGCATCCAGCACCACGCCATTACCGATCAGGTTGGTCTTGTCTTCATGAAAAATGCCGCTGGGTATCTGGTGAAGTACGATTTTTTTATCATCCACATACAATGTATGCCCGGCATTGGGGCCGCCCTGGAAACGGGCGATCACGTCGTAATTTTTTGCAAAATAATCAACAATTTTACCTTTTCCTTCATCGCCCCATTGCATACCCAGGATAACGTCTACCATTTTTGATATAAGATTTTAGATTTACGATTTTAGATTTCTTTTGCTTTATTTGCCGCATTCATATAGCGGATTGCCTGATGCATCATTTACAAAAATGATAAATGATAACCCTGTAAAAATAAAATGAAATAACCCAACCACCTAAAATGTTATTGGGTTGTTTGAAAATTGGGGAGAAAAGAAGAATGGGTGATCCTTAAAGCAGGGAATTAAGCCACTTTCAGCATGCTCAGTTTACTGCTGCTGAATTTACGCTGTGCATATTCCAGGGTAACTTCAAATTCCTTTACTTTTTGAGAGGGCAATTCAAACATGGCATCGGTAAGGATACTTTCGGCGATGCTGCGCAGTCCGCGTGCACCGAGTTTATATTCCAGTGCTTTTTCAACCATGAAATCAAAAACAGCGGGTTCAAATTTTAAGGCTATACCTTCTATTTCAAATAAGCGGGTAAACTGTTTGATGAGGGCATTTTTTGGTTCGGTTAGAATGCTGCGGAGCGTTTCGGCATCCAGTGGGTTTAAATACGTAACCACCGGCAGACGCCCAAGCAGTTCAGGTATCAGTCCAAAATGTTTCAGGTCAACTGCATTTACAAAATGCAGCAGGTTATTGTGCTGGTAATCCTGCAGTTCTTTATTTACATTAAAACCAATTGCATTGGTATTTACCCTCCGGGCGATGATCTTATCCACACCATCAAAAGCGCCTCCGCAAATGAACAGGATATTCTGCGTATTCACCTTGATCAGTTTTTGTTCGGGATGTTTACGTCCACCCTGTGGCGGAACCAGTACTTCGGTTCCTTCCAGCAATTTTAATAAGCCCTGCTGCACACCTTCGCCACTAACATCCCTGGTTATGGATGGGTTGTCACTTTTACGGGCGATCTTATCGATCTCATCAATAAAAACAATTCCTTTTTCAGCTGAGGGAACATCATAGTTGCAGGCCTGTAATAAGCGGCTGAGCATGCTTTCCACATCTTCACCCACATAACCGGCCTCGGTAAATACAGTGGCATCCACAATGGCAAAGGGAACATTCAGCATGCGGGCAATTGATTTTGCCAGCAATGTTTTCCCGGTACCGGTTTCGCCAACCATGATGATATTGCTCTTTTCGATCTCAACATCATTCTCCACTTTCTGGTTCAGCCTTTTATAATGATTGTACACAGCAACTGCCAGTATTTTTTTGGCATCATCCTGTCCGATCACATAATCATCCAGGAATTTTTTTATTTCAATGGGCTTTCTTACCGTTAATTTATTGGCAGGCGTTGAATGTTGTTTGTTGTCTTTGGCATTGCCCAGTTCCTGTTCAATGATCTCTTCGGCATGCTCTACACAGTTTTCGCAAATATGCCCGTCCTGCCCGGCGATGAGTATCTTCACTTCATCGCGGTTGCGGCCGCAAAAAGAACAATGTAAAGTTTGTTGTTTTGCCATATCAATTTCTCAGTTTACCGGTACCCGGGTCTTAAATATGTGTAAAGTTACAAAAAACCGGGGCATTGCATAATTAAGACAAGTTACCTGTCCTGAACGTTGCTTTGATAAAAAAAAGCCCCCTGGGGAGGCTTTGTATTTTGATTTTAATATATATTTATATTTTCGACAATACAGCATCCACAATACCATAAGCTACGGATTCATTTGCGTCCATCCAGTAATCGCGGTCAAAATCCTTCATCACTTTTTCAACGGATTGCCCGCAGTTTTTTGCCAGGATCTCGGCCCCCATCAGCTTGGTCTTTTTGATCTGTCCGGCCATGATCTCCAGGTCGGCGCTGGTACCCTGTCCGCCGCCGCTTGGCTGGTGGATCATCACTTCGCCATGGGGGAAAATAAAACGCTTGCCTTTAGTGCCGCCGCTTAATAAGATGCTGCCCATACTGGCGGCCATGCCCATACAAACTGTACTTACCGGGCTGCTGATCATTTGCATGGTATCATAGATGACCATGCCGCTGGTCACCATGCCCCCGGGGCTGTTGATGTAAAAAGTAATTTCCTTGCCCGGGTCAATGGCTTCGAGATACATCAGCCTGTTGGTGATGTCTTTTGCACTTTTATCATCCACCACACCCCATAAAAAGATCTTCCGGTGTTCAATAAATTTTTTATCGAACTGCCAGCTGCTCATCATTTTCTCCATGGGATTTTCCGGGGTGGCTTCGGGTTTATCCTCATCCTCAAAACGCGTAACATAGTTTTTATACAAATTCATAACTGATTTTTTATTTCTGATCTTTTTTTTGCTTTTTCAGGTTCATAAGTAATACTTCATCAATCAGGCCGTATTCTTTTGCTTCAGTGGAAGTCATCCATTTATCCCGGTCGCAGTCAACAGCTACTTTTTCAACCGGCTGGCCGGTATGAAAGGAAATGACCTCGTACAATTCCTGTTTAACTTTTTTTACTTCATTGACCGTGATCTCGATATCACTGGCCTGTCCGCCGGCACCGGCGCTGGGCTGGTGCATCATGATGCGGCTATGCTTTAACGCTGTTCGTTTACCCTTGGCGCCAGCACACATCAAAACCGCTCCCATGCTTGCTGCCATGCCGGTACAGATGGTTGCAATATCCGGTGTGATGAACTGCATGGTATCGTACATTCCCAAACCGGCATATACACCGCCGCCCGGGCAATTGATATACATCTGTATATCCCTGGTACGGTCGGTACTCTCCAGGAATAATAACTGGGCAGTAACAATGTTTGCCACTTCATCATTAATGGGATAACCCAGGAAGATGATCCTGTCCATCATTAAACGGCTGTACACATCCATCACGGCCACATTCATCGGCCTTTCCTCTATGATGTTGGGAGTCAGGTTCGTCACATTATGCTTTACATAAGCATCCAGCACATTGCTGCTGATACCCCTGTGCTTTACGGCATATTTTTCAAATTCTTTTCCAAAGTTCATAATAATGGGATTGCTGTTGTTTAAACTTTTTATCGTACGCAAATATAGTTGATTGTGACCCCTTAAAAAAAGGAACTGTTTATTGTTTAATCCCGGCTGCGGCCCTGGTAAATCAAAATATACTGAACCAGCATGGCAATGGAGGCCAGCGCTGCAACCACATAGGTCATGGCTGCCCATTTTAAGGCATCCTTTGCCTGGGTATGTTCCGTTACGGTAGTGATCCGGGCCGTATCGAGCCATTGCAAAGCCCTTGCTGATGCATCAAATTCGACCGGCAAAGTGATCACCGTAAATAAAGTGGTAACGGCAAATAAGCCGATACCGATCAACAGCACGGTTGGATTACCGCCGCCAAAGCCCAGCATACCCAGGCCAATAATGATGATCCATTGTGATAAGGTACTGCTGATCTTTACAGCCGGTACCATCTTGCTTCTTAAGGTAAGCATAGAATAAGCGGTGGCATGCTGAACCGCGTGCCCGCATTCATGTGCTGCCACAGCGGCAGCAGAAACATTGGAGCCTGCATATACATCCGGACTGAGATTCACGGTTTTGTTTAGCGGGTTGTAATGGTCCGATAAAAAACCGTCAACGGAAGTAACCTTTACATCGTAGATCCCGTTGTCCTTCAACATCTTTTCTGCAATTTCCTTTCCGCTCATACCGCTGCTGGTAGGCACTTTGCTGTATTCAGCAAATTTGCTTTTTAGCCTGTACTGAACCAACATGCCAATGATCATAAAAAGAATCGAAATCATAATTATCCCTGTCATAATCAAATATTTTAACCTGAAAAATACAAACAACAAGCCAAAAAAATTTCATGCCATTTCGACAAAAAAGCAAATAAAAAAGGAGAGAATCGCTTCTCTCCTTTTTCTGAACTATAAATTTTATTATTTATACTGGCCTGTTAAAGATTTGGCCAGCTCGGTCACTTTATTGATCCCATCTTCACTTAAATTACCTTTCTTGAATTCAGCTAATGTTTCAGGATGTTTGTTCTCCATTTCCATCAGGAAATGCTCTTCAAAAGCCTTTACATTTTTAACGGCAACTTCCCTTAACAATCCCTGGGTTCCCAGGTAGATCATCGCCACCTGCTTTTCAACGGTCATGGGTGAATATTGCAACTGCTTTAATATTTCCACGTTTCTTGCACCCTTGTCGATCACATTTTTGGTTGCCGCGTCCAGGTCACCGCCAAACTTACTGAAAGCCTCAAGTTCCCGGTAAAGTGCCTGGTCTAATTTAAGTGTACCGGCCACTTTTTTCATGGATTTGATCTGTGCATTACCTCCCACACGGCTAACCGAGATACCTACGTTGATGGCAGGACGGATACCGGCATTGAACAGGTTTCCTTCCAGGAATATCTGTCCGTCGGTGATGGAAATAACGTTTGTCGGAATATAAGCAGATACGTCACCGGCCTGTGTTTCAATGATGGGCAATGCCGTTAATGAACCACCGCCTTTTACCAGGTGCCTGATCGATTCAGGCAGGTCATTCATCTGCTGGGCAATTTCATCTTTGGATACCACTTTTGCAGCCCTTTCCAGTAAACGGCTATGCAGGTAGAATACATCACCTGGATAAGCTTCACGTCCAGGCGGCCTTCTCAATAATAAAGAAACATCACGGTAAGCCACAGCCTGTTTGGAAAGATCATCATAAATGATCAAAGCCGGGCGTCCAGTATCACGGAAAAACTCTCCGATGGCAGCTCCTGCAAAAGGTGCATAGAACTGTAAAGGAGCAGGGTCAGAAGCAGATGCTGCAACAATAGTTGTATATGCCATTGCTCCATACTCTTCCAGGGTCTTCATGACACCTGCGATCGTAGAAGCTTTCTGGCCGATTGCCACGTATATGCAATAAACAGGTTTACCTGCTGCGTAAAATTCTTTTTGATTGATGATGGTATCAATAGCAATGGCTGATTTACCGGTCTGGCGGTCACCAATGATCAGCTCACGCTGGCCACGGCCAATGGGGATCATGGCGTCAATGGCTTTGATACCGGTCTGCAACGGTTCTTTTACCGGTTCACGGAAAATTACACCGGGTGCTTTACGCTCCAGCGGCATTTCGTACAATTCACCTTTGATCGGGCCTTTACCATCAATTGGTTCGCCCAATGTATTGATCACACGCCCGCTCATGCCTTCTCCAACTTTAATGGAAGCGATCTGTCCGGTACGCTTTACTTTATCTCCTTCTTTGATCTCACTGCTGTCGCCCATTAATACCACACCCACATTGTCTTCTTCCAGGTTCAGGGCGATGGCTTTTACACCATTGTCAAACTCTACCAGTTCACCTGAACGGACATTGTTTAATCCGTAAACACGGGCAATACCATCACCCACCTGTAAAACGGTTCCTACTTCTTCCAAACTGGCACCTGCATTAAAATTGCTTAACTGCTGGCGAAGAATTGCGGAGATCTCGTCTGGTTTAATTTCTACCATAATTGATAATTGATATTTTTAGTAAAAGGCCTTTTTTTCAAGGCTGCAAAGGTAGGGGAAGAGGGGCGGAATGGCAAAAAAACAGGTAAGCAAATTTTAAAAAAGCCCGGTTTGCAGAAATTTGGACTTCGTCATAAGGCAGGAGGCAAAAAATGAATATAAAAACTCCCATTTAAAGGGAAACCTTTAAATGGGAGTACTATTTTAAAACAGGATCTTTTCTTATTGATTGCGCCTTCCCCTGGGCCTTTGCTGATTAGGACGCTGGGGATTATTGCCCTGATTTTGCACCCGGTCCATCAGTTTTCGTTTGAATTCTCCATCCATTCTGAAAAACCGTTCACAGCGGCCGGCGCCGATGACCTTGCTGAATTGATCCTGGTACTTCTTTTTTACATTGAGCCTTGCCTGTTGTTTATCCAGTTCGGGAATATCATTTTTTACCCCTCTCAGGTCAGCTTCAAACTGGGTATGCAGCGGCCAGAATTTCTGGGCTTCATCAGGAGTAAGCTGCAACTGCTGTGTAACATAAGCCACATACAGTGCCCTTATTTTTTCCTGTTTGGTTAAATCATCTCCGGGCTGGTTCTCCTGTGCAAATGCAAGGGAAAAACTGCCCAGGCTTAAAGTGAGTATGAGTATAATTTTTTTCATGATCGGGTTTAATTTTTTAATGCATCCAGGTTGATGCTGTTCAGGTAATTATCGAGTGTCTTTTCATCCAGCAGGTAATCCTCTTCCGATGGAAGTTCATGTTTATCGATACTGTTTACTACAAATGCGGTTTTAACGTCTGTACCACTGGCCTCCAGGAATTTTACGATCTCATCGTCAGTAATTTTTGACAGTTCACTGTCAACATCCTGTACCAGCAAACCAGCTGTTACATAATCAGGTAAAGCCATTTCCGGGTCGTTACCGGTAAATTTAAAAACGCCCAAGGCCATCACACCGGTAAAAACTGCTGCAGCAGCATATTTCAGGAAACTGTTGCTGCGCCATTTCATTTTTATGACTGTGGCCTGCGGTTTAACTTTCTGAAGTATGATCTCACTTAAATCTTCAAAATACCCGGATGGTACCCCGTAAACATTTACATCCTGTATACTGTACAACATGGGTGATAAAGCCCTGATCTCTGCAGACGCATCTTCTCCGTCCAATGCCTTTGCTTTAGAAAGGATCGTTGTTGCCAGCGAATCAAAATATCCATCCGGTACAGTTGCACCTGTTGAATCCGGGTTGGTTTTACTGCCTGATCCGGATTCATTTTCAATCCCCATCATGATCCCTTCCCCCAGGTGTTCAAAATATCCTTCCGGCACCGTAAAAACATTTATTTTTCCGATCGCTGCCAAAACAGGACTCAGTCCCTTCAATTCATTCAATATGTCCGTGTTATTTTCCATCTGCGGTTATAAGACTGCGGTTTTGTTAAAAAGTTTAACTATTCAGTATAAAATTCTCAATTTTTTTAACTGCGTGGTGATAGCTCGCTTTTAAAGCTCCTTCACTGGTTTCCAATACCTTACTCATTTTATCATAAGGCATTTCATCATAATACCGTAAATTAAATACCACCCGTTGTTTTTCAGGCAACTGCTGAATGGCAACCTGTAATTTCCATTCCAGTTTATTGGCATCAAAATGTTTATCGGCCTGCAGCTTGTTGCTAAGTCCTGATTCAACATCGCTCAGCGATACCGAGGACCTTTTTTTCTGTTGTTCCAGGAATGTAAGGCTTTCGTTGGTGGCGATCCGGTAAAGCCAGGTATACAACTGGCTGTCTTCCCTGAAATTTTCCAGTGATTTCCAAACTTTGATGAACATATTCTGCAACACATCGTTGGCATCATCGTGTGAAACCACCATACGGCGGATATGCCAGTACAGTTTTTCCTGGTATTTTTTTATGATCAGGGTATAGCTGCGCTCTTTGGTTGCAGGGTCCCTGAACTGTACCAGTAGTTCTTTATCGTCAAAATTTTCAGTCATGTCGGTTGGGCATAAATACAAAAACCAATCTTTCGATTCGCTAAGCAATTTAATTCTTTTGGATTAAACGCAAATTGCCGCGAAACAGGTATAAGATTGGTTTTTTATTAAAAGGTTTAATCTACCTTATTTCCTCGAAATTACTTTTTCAGCTGCTGCCACTATATTAACGGTGTCCAGGCCATATTTTTTTAACAGGTCCATAGGCTTTCCGCTTTCCCCGAAAGTATCGTTGGTACCGATATATTCTATGGGAATGGGGCAATGCCTGGCTGCTGTTTGGGCAATGCTGTCGCCCAGTCCGCCAATGATATTGTGCTCTTCAGCCGTAACTGCACATTTTGTTTTGCCTATGGAAGCCACAACGGCATCCACATCCAATGGTTTAATGGTATGGATATTGATCACTTCAACACTGATCCCTTTTTCTTCCAGGATCTTCCCGGCTTCAACGGCTTTCCACACCAGGTGGCCGCAGGCAAAGATCGACACATCGGTTCCTGCGGATAAATGTTGTGCCTTCCCGATCACAAAATCAGATTCGTTAGTAAAAATGGGCCAAACGGGACGGCCAAAACGCAGGTAAACGGGTCCGGAGTAATCAGCGATGGCCATGGTTGCCGCTTTGGTCTGGTTGTAATCTGCCGGCACGATCACGGTCATACCCGGTAACATTTTCATCAATCCAATGTCTTCCAGTATCTGGTGTGTGGCCCCGTCTTCACCTAAAGTAAGTCCGGCATGCGAGGCACAGATCTTTACATTTTTGCCGCTATAGGCAATGCTCTGGCGTATCTGGTCATAAACCCTTCCGGTAGAGAAATTGGCAAAAGTGGTCGTATAAGGAATTTTACCACCGATGGTCAGGCCGGCTGCAATGCCCATCATATTGGCTTCGGCAATGCCGCACTGGATAAACCTTTCCGGAAATTCTTTGATGAATCCGTTAAGTTTTAAAGAGCCAGCCAGATCGGCTGTAAGGGCTATGATATTGGAATTTTTACGGGCGGCTTCCAAAATGCCATCCCCAAAACCGCTGCGGGTATCCTTATTACCTGAAACCTGGATTTCTTTGAGCATAAAATAAAAAAAGTTTAAACTGTTTGCTGTACATCCGCCGGATCATGCGGACAATTGCCGCAAAGTAAAAGAAAGATTTGCAGGGTGTCAAATGAGAATGGAAAAGTTGCTCACAATGTTCCGGAAAATATACAGTTGCAGGTTTTGCCGGTGATCTGTAAACTGTTTAATTCAGATCTGCATTGGATGAATTAAATATCTTTTCATCTTCTTTCAGCTTCAGTTCCCATTTCCAGGCTGTAGCCATCATTTGCTGCAGGTTGTATTCTGGTTGCCAGCCCAGCAGTTTTTTAGCTTTATCATTGTTGGCATAAATGGCAATTACATCGCCTGGCCGGCGCGGGCCAAGCTGGTAATTGAGTTTTACTCCGCTGGCTTTCTCAAATTCTTTAATGATCTCCAGTACGGTGTACCCATTGCCCGTACCCAGGTTAAACACATCGCAATTGCTTTCATTTTTATGCTGCAGCAGGTAGTTAAGCGCCAGCGTATGTGCGTGTGCAATATCACAAACATGAATGTAATCCCTTACACAGCTGCCATCACGGGTGTCATAATCGGTGCCCCAAACCTGCATCATGGGTATTTTACCGATAGCTGTTTGTGTAATGGCCGGTACCAGGTTTTCGGGTTTACCCAAAGGCAGTTCGCCCATCAGGGCAGACGGGTGTGCACCAACCGGGTTAAAATACCTGAGCAGTATGGCCTGGATGGTTTTTCCTTCGGGGTTTTGCGAACTGTTCACGGTTTCCTGCACGATCTGTTCGCCCATCTGTTTGGTTGCACCATAGGCTGATTCGGCCGCTTTCATGGGCGTTTCCTCCGTAACAGGAATGATATCCGGGTTGCCATACACGGTACAGGAAGATGAAAAAACAAAATTGGGAATGGAAAACTCATCAGCACATTTTAAAATATTGATGAGTGAGTTTAAATTATTTTCGAAATATAGCAGGGGATTTTTTACCGACTCGCCTACTGATTTATAGGCTGCAAAATGTATGATGCCAACGATATCCGGGTTTTCCTGGAAGATGGCAACCGTATCATCATAGATACAGAGATCAACTTTATAGTTCTTAACGGACCTGCCCGTGATCTTTTCCACGGCTTCCAGGATATTATCGTTACTGCGTGAGTTGTTATCGGCAGAGATCACCTCATACCCGTTTTCGATCAGGTCGGTAATGGTGTGTGCGCCAATATAACCACAGCCGCCGGTTACTAAGATTTTGTTCATATGCAAAGAAACAAAAATTCACGCATGGCTATGCGTGAATGTCAAATACTTTTTAATTTATATTCAGAAGAATTTACTGATAATGAAATAAAACAGTGCGGCCAGCAATGCGCTAACCGGTATCGTCAGGATCCAGGCCCACAATAGATTTACGGTAACGCCCCATCTTACAGCCGATAAACGTTTGGTAGCGCCAACACCCATGATAGAACCGGCAATCGTATGTGTAGTGCTTACAGGTATTTTCAGTGCCTCAGTTACAAATAATGTAATGGCTCCGGCAGTTTCTGCAGCCACACCTTCAAAAGGAGTTACCTTGGTGATGCGGGTTCCCATGGTCTTAACGATCTTCCAGCCGCCGCTCATGGTTCCAATGGCAATTGCTGCATAACAGGATAAGGGCACCCACCATTCCATATCTCCCAGGCTATACCGTATGGGGTCATAGGCAATTAAAGCGGCCATAATGATACCCATCACTTTTTGGGCATCATTACCACCATGCCCGATACTGAATGCTGCAGAGGAAACCAGTTGCAGCCTTTTGAACCAGGTATTGGCACGATGTGCATTCAATGAATTTAAAAACAGGGTAAAAGTGGCCATGATCAGTAAAATGGAAGATAACAGTATCCATTTAAAATTCTTTGAATGAAAAATAACTTTTAAAAGATAAGAATCATAATGTGATTTTAATTTGGCCGGATCAAATTCCATATTCTTATACAGGAACAGGGCAACCCCTGCAAAAATGGTAAATGCAATGATCTTGGGCATCCACCCCTTTTTAAAAGAATGAATGAACCAGAGCGATATGATAAAGGCGATGATCATACCCACAACAGGGGCCAGGAAAATAAAAGCAACTGTTTTCATCACCGGGTCGGGGTTTACACTGCTGAAACCACCATAGGCGATGGCTGCTCCCGAAAAGCCACCGATCAAAGTATGTGATGAAGATGAAGGGATCCCAAACCACCAGGTAAGCAGGTTCCAGAATATGGCAGCAAGCAGGCCCGAAAAAATAACCACCAGCATATCATGTCCGTTCACCACATCCGTTTTAACCGTTTTGGCAATGGTGTTGGCAACGCCATGATCTTTAAAAATAAAGAAGGCAACAAAATTGAACATGGCTGCCCAGATCACCGCCTGTGTTGGTGTAAGCACTTTTGTTGAAACCACGGTGGCAATGGAATTGGCCGCATCGTGAAACCCGTTGATGTAATCGAAAATAAGTGCTAATGCAATGATAATTATCAGGAAGGTCATAGTGTATAATGTGCAAATTAGAAAATGTGCAAATGTGCAAATTCCGGAACCATGTACTTAATTTTTATATTCTCTCTCCATTTGCAAATTTGCATATTGGCATATTTGCAAATTAGTCCTACGCGTATTTAACAATGATCGATTCAATGACATTGGCTGCATCTTCACATTTATCAGTAACAATTTCCATCACCTGGTAGATCTCCCTTTTTTTGATCACTTCCTTGGCATCAGGTTCGGTGGCAAATAGCCGCTCAATACTCATATCAAAAATATCATCAGCCTGGTTTTCGATGCTGTTGATGGAAACCAGGGCATCTGTAATTAACCGCATGTTCTTCATGTTTCTCAATTCCTTAACGGCCACTTCCACCTGCCTGCATCCCAAAGAGATGAGGTCGGCCATTTTATTAAAACCGATATCATTTGGATTAACCCGGTAAAAATTTATTTTTTTGGCAGAGGCATATATGTAATCCGCAATATCATCCAGCGAGGTGGCCAGGTAATGGATATCTTCCCGGTCGAACGGGGTGATGAAGTTTTTGCCCAGTTCGGTAAAAATGGTATGGGTCAGGTCATCGTTCACGTGTTCCATATCCTCAATTTCCTGGATCAGCTGTCCCCGTTTGTCAAAGTCGGGTTCATTCACTACATCCTTTAATTTATCGCCCATTTTTACCAAAACCTCCGAAACGCTTTCTAATAACTGGTAAAACACCCTGTCTTTCGGTAAAAAGATCTTGAGTATTGTATTGATGCCTGCCATAATTAAAAAATTTGAAGCAAAAGTATAATTATTGATTTAGTCAATGCCCCTCAAAAAAATGGTAATGATAACTTAACATTGAAGTAACACAAATTTCTTATTAGTTTGCAGCAAATTTAAAACGTGTTAAAAAGACCCATCTTATTCCTGATATTGCTCATATGTGCAAATTATATAAAGGCCCAGTTCTTAATGGACATGGTTGATACCACCAAGGAAACCGGCCGGGGTTTACTGGCTGTGTACAAAAAATTTGACCATTTACGGATCGGCGGATATATTCAGCCGCAGTTCCAGGTGGCCGGATCAAAGGGTATCAGGTCTTTTGAAGGCGGTGATTTTTCGGCACAGGTTAATAACCGTTTTATGTTTCGCCGCAGCCGGGTTCGTATTGATTATGTTCATTTTGGAAAAGAAACGGCACCGGGTGTACAGATCGTTTTCCAGTTTGATGCCAATGAACGGGCTTTTACCGTGAGGGATGTATGGGGACGCATATTCGAAAATAAACACCAGTTGTTTTCCTTTACCATTGGCATGTTTGCCCGCCCGTTTGGTTACGAAGTTAACCTGAGTAGCGGTGACCGTGAAACCCCGGAAAGGGGCAGGATGAGCCAGATCCTGATGAAAAGCGAAAGGGACCTGGGAGCCATGCTCAGCCTCGACTCCAGGAGAAAAGGCAACAAATTAAAATACCTGAAAGTTGATATTGGTGTGTTTAATGGCCAGGGGATAAACGCAGCAGGTGATTTTGACAATACCAAGGACATCATTGGAAATATTGCCCTGAAACCATTCCCAATAACTGACCAGGTTACACTATCAGGTGGAGCTTCTGTTTTGTATGGTGGCCTGCTCCAAAATACCAAATATGTATATACAACAAATGAGGTATCAGGTATTAAAAAGGAGATCATTGATTCATCAGCTGGTAATTTATATAAAACTTCTCCCCGGCATTATTACGGAGCCAATGCCCAGTTCAAATACAAAAACAAAAAAGGTTTAACCACCGAGTTGAGGGCAGAATTCCTGGCCGGTAAGCAAACCGGCACCAACAACAATACAGAAACACCGGTTGCCTTGTTGTCGGGCAACGATGGTTTTCATATCCGTAATTTTAACGGCGCTTATTTTTATTTACTCCAGCAGGTATTCAGTACTAAACACCAGCTGATGCTGAAATACGACTGGTATGACCCCAACAGCAGGGTGAAAGGAAATGAGATCGGCGCACCGGGAAGTAATTTCAGCGCAACCAATATCAGGTACAATACCCTTGGATTTGGTTATATCAATTACCTGACAGAAAATGTGAAGATCGTTTTGTACTACGCAAAAGTAACCAACGAAAAAACGCAACTGCCCGGTTTTACCGGCGATGTAAAAGATGATGTATTTACCTGCAGGTTGCAGTTCAGGTTTTAATGTTTTAAAATATTTATACGGCTTAGTCACCAGGGTTCTTTCCAATCCCGGTATCATCACACCCTGTTATCGCCCATCTTCACATAAGGCACAGCTTTACCTTCATCATGCATTGTACTGATGCATATCATAGTTATATTTTTTGAACAGGCCTACATTGCACAGATCACCTAAAGAGACCGGAATACAAAAATAAAATACTATGAAAAATAAAACTGTGATCATCACCGGGAGTGCTTCCGGGATCGGAAAAGCAACAGCCATATTATTTGCAGCAGAAGGAGCAAATGTAATTGTATCAGACATTCAGGAAACTGAAGGGAATGCTGTTGTACAAGAAATCTTGGCTGCCGGGGGAAAAGCCTCTTTTTTTAAAACGGATGTTTCCAAACCCGCAGAAATGGAAGCCCTGGTCAATTTTGCGGTACAAACTTATGGCAAACTGGATATTGCTGTAAACAATGCCGGCATTGGCGGTGAATTAAACCCCATCGCTGATATGAGCATTGAAGGATGGCAAAAGGTGATCTCCATTAACCTGAGCAGCCTTTTTTATGGAATGAAATACCAGATACAAGCCATGTTAAAGAGCGGAGGTGGAACTATCGTTAATATTTCTTCTATTTTAGGTGCGGTTGGTTTTGCAGGCTCTTCCGGTTACAGTGCAGCAAAGCACGGTGTGATCGGGCTTACCCAAACAGCAGCCCTTGAATATTCGGCACAACATATACGGGTAAATGCTGTAGGACCTGGATTTATTGAAACGCCATTATTGGATGCTCTCTCTGACGAAATGAAAAAACAACTTGTTGTGTTGCACCCCATTGGCCGTTTAGGTAAAAGCGAAGAGGTTGCTGAGTTGATCTACTGGCTGGGCAGTGATAAATCTTCCTTTGTTACCGGCAGTTACTATCCCGTTGATGGCGGATACCTGGCAAGATAATGTCTGCAAAAAAATAAAAAAATTAATTATCAAACTTGAACATCGTAATATTGCGATGTAATGGGTATCACCAAATCAGAAATATTTACTGCCAGACAGAATAAACTGGCAAACCTGCTGAAAGCACTGGCCCATCCGGCCCGTATCGCTATTATTCAACACCTGGTAAAAACCGAACACTGTATCTGTGGTGACCTGGTAGAAGAATTGGGCCTGGCACAGGCCACTATTTCTCAACATCTAAAGGAATTGAGGCGCATTGGGATCATCAAAGGCTGTGTTGAAGGAACCAGCGTTAGTTACTGTATTGATATAAAGGTTTGGCTGCAGGTGAAAAAAGAAGTTGAAACGTTCTTTTCACCTGTTGCTCAAGTTAAAGCCTGTTGACAATTTTAATTTATTATAACTTAATAAACCGGTCATTTTTATGAGTGCAAACGACTGCGCCCCCGCACACGAAAGAAAAAAGTTAAGTTTCCTGGACAGGTATTTAACGCTCTGGATCTTTTTAGCCATGGCCATTGGTGTTGCCATCGGCTATTTCTTTCCATCATCATCCACATTCATCAATTCATTTTCATCAGGCACCACCAATATTCCTTTGGCCATTGGATTGATACTGATGATGTACCCGCCATTTACCAAAGTGAAATACGATAAACTGAAAGAAGTTTTTAAAAATACAAGGGTACTCGGCGTTTCCTTATTGCTGAACTGGATCATTGGGCCGATACTGATGTTTGTACTGGCGATCACTTTTTTACATGGCTATCCTGAATACATGGTTGGTTTAATATTGATCGGACTTGCCCGCTGCATCGCCATGGTGATCGTTTGGAACGAACTGGCCGAAGGAAGCCGTGAATATGCTGCCGGCCTCGTGGCATTGAACAGTATCTTCCAGGTATTACTATACAGTGTATACGCGTATGTTTTTATTACGGTACTCCCTCCCCTGTTTGGCATTACCGGGTCAGTGGTGAATATCACCATCGGCCAGATCGCAGAGAGTGTGGCCATTTACCTCGGTATCCCTTTTGCAACCGGTTTTTTAACCAGGTATTTTCTTTTAAAGCTGAAAGGAGTTGAATGGTATGAGCAAAAATTCATTCCGTTTGTTTCTCCCATTACACTGATCGCCTTATTGTTTACCATTGTGATCATGTTCAGTTTAAAGGGCGAACTGATCGTGCAGATCCCTGTTGATGTATTGCGCATTGCCCTGCCCCTGGTCATCTATTTTGCCATTATGTTCCTGGTCAGTTTTTTTATCGGTAAAAAAATGGGGGCTGATTATTCCACCAATGCATCCATTGCCTTCACCGCAGCCGGCAATAATTTTGAACTGGCCATAGCCGTTGCCATCGGTGTTTTTGGCATCAACAGCGGACAGGCATTTGCCGGTGTGATCGGACCGCTGGTAGAAGTGCCGGCACTGATCGCCCTGGTGAATGTGGCTTTCTGGCTTCGCAGGAAATATTATACACAGTAAAAAATTAACCACCCTTTTTACGATTGCATACGAAAACCGGAATGGATACCGGGGATGCACAAAACAATCCCATAACATTTCCTTAACATAGCCGTAACCTTACCGTAACCTTACATTCATCTTGCCATAACATGCATGCAGTCTCTTTGCATCAAATAAAAAGGCATGAAATTTCTACTCATTATCGTACTCAGTTTCTCTGTTTCAATAGTACAGGCTCAAAACACCAACCTCACCGGTAAGATCGTTAACCAGAAGAATGAACCGGTTGCTTCGGTATCGGTAAAAATTGACGGCGGTGCAGCAACATCTACAAATATAGACGGAAGGTACAGCCTCACCGTGGTTACCGGCCAAAAATATACCATTCTTGTTTCAGCGATCGGTTATGCATCTAAAACCATTACGGATGTGGTTGTTACCAATGGCAACGATAATGTGCTGGATATTGCACTGGAAGTTGCCGCCAAAGACCTGGCAGACGTTACTGTAAGGTCAACATCCAGGCGCCAGGAAAACACCAATGCCCTGTTAAGTTTTCAAAAGAACAATACGGCCCTTTCAAGCGGTGTAGCTGCAGATTTTATTCGCCGCACACCAGATAAAAATACCGGTGAAGTTTTAAAAAGGGTCAGCGGTGCCAGTATCCAGGATAATAAATTTGTTGTGGTACGCGGCCTCAGCGACCGGTATAATTCAGCGCTGATCAACAATGCACAGTTGCCTAGTACCGAGCCTGATAAAAAAGCATTTTCATTTGACGTGATCCCGTCCATACTGATCGACAATATCATCATCAACAAAACTGCCACTCCTGAATTACCCGGCGAATTTGCCGGTGGCCTGATCCAGATAAACACCAAAGACGTACCAACGAGTAATGTATTGAGTATAGGCATTAACTGGGGTTTCAATACCCAATCTGCTTTCCGCGATTTTACCAGCAATAAACGCAATAACAACGACTGGCTTGGTTTTGATGACGGTACCAGGGCAATGCCCAAAGGATTTCCGGGTACAGCGCAGGAATACAGGTCGCTTGGCGGAACCACTGCAGGAATACAGCAGCAGATCGAATACAGCAAACTGTTTAACAATGAGGTGTACCAGCAGCAAAACAGAACGGCATTACCCACGCAAACCTATAACCTGACCTGGGGCAACAGCAAACGTTTTAAAAACAACGGTGTTTTAGGCACGATCCTGTCTGTACAATACCGAAACAGCATGCTTAAATATGATGTGGAAAGAAGGCTGCATGAAGATGACGGCGATGTACTTGTTCAATTGAACGATGACCAGAACAAATACAGTGTGAATGTAGGCGCCATTGCCAACATCACTTATATAAAAGGAAGGCATAAAGTTTCATTCAAAAACCTGTTCAACCAGCTTTTGGAAGATAATTATTATACACGTACCGGTGTAAGCAACGACCGTATCCAGGATATCGAATTCCGCTCTTCTGTTTTAAACCAGCGTTCTTTATACAGCGGTCAGCTCGAAGGAAACCACCAATTGACCAACAGCGGTATCAAGCTGATGTGGAACGGAAATTTTGCCTACAACTGGAAATCGCAGCCGGATCTGCGCACATCGGCTTATTTCCGAGGAAGGGGAACCAATGATCCATTCGAATTCAATGATGATGATACCCGCCGTTTTTTCAGCGACCTGAAAGATTACAGCTATGGCGCCAATGGAAGCCTGAGCATTCCATTTTTATTCAGCAAACAAAAACAAACTTTCAAGGCAGGAGGATCAACGTTGATCCGTATCCGTGATTTCAGCAGCAGGATATTCCGTTACGAACCGGCCAGTACATCCCAGTTTGACCCATCTAAAAACCAACTGGCATACAACCAGATCTTTGCAACAGAAAATATAGCGCAGGACGGGTTTAAGATCCTGGATTTCACCAACAACCAGGACAAATATTTCGGTGTATCGGTTCTGAACGGCATGTATGGCATGTTCGATAATAAATTTGGCGAAAAGATCAGGCTGGTTTGGGGAGTACGGGTAGAGAATTTCCAGCAGGTACTCACCACAAAGGATGTAACAGCAAAAAGAATAGTGATCAATACAGAAAAATGGGATGTATTACCTTCATTCAATTTTACACTTTCTCCCAACAACAAACACAGTATCCGTGTTTCAGGAAGCCGCACGGTAGCCAGGCCCGAGTTCAGGGAGATAGCACCTTTCTCTTTCTTTGACTATGAATTGAATTATGCGGTGAACGGTAACCCCAACCTGTTGAGAAGTTCTATACTCAACGGAGATATACGGTACGAATTTTATCCCAAGGCAGGCGAAGCCATTACATTTGGTGCATTTTATAAACACTTTAATGACCCGATTGAACTTCGTTTAAATCCATCAAGCGTACTGGACAGGCGCAATTACGAATTTTCCAATGCTGATAAAGCTGTAACCCTGGGCGCCGAATTTGAGATCAGGAAAAACCTGGATTTCGTGAACAGTAAACTGCAGAACTTCAGCGTATTTGCAAACCTCACTTATATCTATTCTAAAGTTACACTGGCAACCACCACCGGTGCCGGCAGTGCAACTACTGCCAACAGGCCATTACAGGGGCAATCGCCATACCTGGTAAATGTTGGTTTACAGTACAACAGCAAAAAAGGCGGTTACAGCGGCTCCTTATTGTACAACAGGATCGGTGAGCGTTTATACCTGGTTGGTATCAATGACCTTGGATTTCCGGATGTGTATGAAAGGCCCAGGAACCAGGTTGACCTGCAGGTTGCAAAAAAAGTACTTCAAAACAGGGGAGAATTCAAGATCACCTGGTCTGACATGCTGAACGCACCATATTATTTTTATGAAAATGTGGGTACTAAAAAAGCTTATAATAAAAGGACGGACCGTTTGTTCAATTCCTTTACACCGGGATCAGTGATCTCTGTGGGCTTTACATATGATTTCAATCTTGGAAATAAATAACTCAATTATAAAAACTACATTAAAAACTCAAAACAAAAATTATATGAAGAAGATTCTTTTCGGTGCATTGGCTGTGATCGCAGTCTTAAGTACCCCGTCATGTGTAAAGGTAAACTTTGATGAAGGCGGTACTGTAACTACACCAACAGTGGATCCCACCAGCAATGTGATCACCGGCATCATAACAACAAGCCGTTTTTATCCAAAAGGCAAATACATCCTTAAGGGTTATGTATATGTTATCGATGGCGCCACTGTGACTTTTGAAGCAGGTTCAGTCATTGTAAGTGATATTACCGAAAAAGGTGCCCTGATCATTGAAAGAGGTGCCAAGTTAATTGCTTCCGGAACCAAAGACAACCCGATCGTATTTACCAGTGGTAAAGCACCCGGTTCAAGGGCAGCCGGAGATTGGGGTGGCATCATCCTGTTGGGAAAAGCACCAACCAACCGGCCACTTGATCCTGCACCGGTTATTGAAGGTGGTGTAGGCCGCCAGTACGGCGGTACCGATCCACTTGATGAAAGCGGTATCCTGAGGTATGTACGTATTGAATATGCCGGTATTGCTGCAGAGCCGGGTTCAGAGATCAATGGCCTTACCTGCGGAGGTGTAGGTTCAGGTACGGTTCTGGAGAACATACAGGTTTCTTTTGGTAATGACGATGCCTATGAATTTTTTGGAGGTACCGTTAATGCCAAAAACCTGGTAGCTTTTGGAACTGCCGATGATGACTTTGATTTTGATTTTGGATATTCCGGAAAGATCCAGTTTGCCATAGCCTGCCGTAAACCTGATTTTGTGGATGGCGGAGATGCCGGTAATGGCATTGGGTGTGATAACGACGGTTCGGGCACATTGGCAACTCCACTCACCAAACCCCAGTTAAGCAACTTTACCATTGTAGGACCCAATGATGCAGCGGGTACTGCCGGCAATCATAATTTTTCAAACCGCTGGCGCAGGGCTACACAGTTCATCATCAGGAACTCGATCCTGATGGGACACCCCGATGCAGGCTTTTCTACCGAATCAGATGCTACCTTGAATGATTATTATGTAAATAATATTTCTGAATTCAGGAATAACCTGGTACATGCAACTGCACTTCCCTATAAAACAGCAAATGTGGCCATAGCCACCAATGCGCAGATCCAGACCAAAGCAGAAGGCCAGGGATGTATAACATATCCTACATCTGCTGAAATTATGTTAACAAGCCCGTTTTATTCAACTTCACCAAACTTTATACCTGCCGCCGGTTCTCCGGCATTGACAGGTGCAAGTTTTGCAGGTATGAATTCTTTCTTCGGTTCAACAACTTACCGTGGAGCCATTGGAACAGTTGACTGGACAGCAACCTGGACCAACTGGGATCCACAGAATAAAGTTTATTAATAGTATTTTTTAATATAGTTTAACGTCCTGGTTAATTCCAGGGCGTTTTTTAATGCAAGGTTGAAAAACTTTTTTTATGAAAACATATATGCTATTTTTTACTGCAATTTTTTTATTGTTATCCTGTACTGACCATTCAAAAAACAACGGGATGCCTGAAATAAATGATTGTGACAGCGCTACAGTCATGTTTTACAAAACTCCGGGCAACCCCAGGTTCTTTGAGATGGCCAAAATAAAAAACATGGATTCCCTGGATGATATTATTGCGGATGCAAACGGGAAAATGATCACCGGCAAAGACAGTTGTACCTCAACCGGGAAAATATTTTTTTACGGCAAAGGAGATGCCGTGTACCCTGTTTATTTTTCAACAGGTTCCGGCTGCATGACCTTTTCTTTCATTAAAACCGGTGAAAAATATTTTACAAAGATGGGTACCGGCAGTAAAACATTCCTTGAAAAGATCCGGCTTACCGCCAAAGAACCGGGCAGTGAACCGTGATCATTTATTTTCAGGTGAATAAGAATACACTATTTCATAAGGTATGTTCTCCAGTTCAGGGATCAACCGCCCCATCGGGATATCGGCCTGCTGCGGCGTAGGTTCACAAATAGAATAAATGCTGCCGTTATACAAAATAGGTTTTCCAACGGGTTTTTTAAATTTTACGGCAACGGTTACGTGCCTGGGAAAACTGAGTACGATCATCGGCAGGTTATAGATCTCTTTAACCAGGTAAAAAAATAAAGCTGCGCGGTCCTCGCAATCGCTTTGTTCATAGATCAGGGTTTGTTCTGGAGAAAGCCTTTTCTCCTTGCCGAATGTTTTTGTATCAGGTTCAAAAAGAAAAGCATAACGTGTAAACCGCATTAAAAAATCCACCCCGTTGCGGATACTTTTACCCTTTACATTTTTTTTAAGCAGGGGGATAAGGGATTGATAGGTTACCGCACTCAGCGGTATATTAAAGTATGATTCAAAATCAACAACCGGGTAATTGATAAAAATGGTCTTTATCTCCGGGTTCAGTTTTACCTTAAAATAATAATCATGCTCGTGGTAATTAAACCGTATATCCTTTTCGAGGTAATCACCCGGCCTGAAATTGGGCAAGTGGGTCACTTTGTATGAAAAACCTTTTGTTGCTTCCGGCAATGGTATCACCACTTCACTGAAAAAATCCTTATCAAAATCGATGATGCCATAATCATGATAATTCAGGCAAACGTATTGTTTCCCGTTTTTGATCCTGTTGGGTATATTATAGATGTTCTCATCACTCTGCACATAAAAAAGTATCCGGTCATTGTGAATGCTGAGGATGGCATCATAACCCGACCTGCTTAACAGGAACCATTTGTAAAGGGTATACCGGTGATAATTTTCTGCTTTGGGACTTACCTGCTGGGCTGTTTTACGTACAAGCTGGTAAAAAAGCCAGTCATCAAGCCGGTATTTTTCCTTATACCCAAGGAGCGATTGAATAACCGGCTGGTAACGGGTATTGCTGATCCTGTCATTAAAAGTTAAAATAGATTCATCAGAAAGCGGGCCTTTAAAACCGATGAACATAGCCGAATCAAAATCCAGTATAATATCATCACCGTAAAAATCAAAGCGGATAGTTGAAACATGGCCCTGAGCCAAACCAACCGGGGGGAAAGCCCAGGTACAAAACGTAAAAGATAATATGATCAAATGCAGTTTCAAAGGCAATCGTTTAATGCTAAGTTACAAAATCTTAAGGCGTTGAATTTGTCAATAAATTCCAGGTCCGTTATATATAATATTAAGAAAATCAAGCTTATCTCATAACATTTACTTAACTGGGATTTTACTTTAAGTTTAAAAGCCGGTTATAATTTGCATCTACAAACAGCTTGAACAACTCCATATATTTCCTTAGCAATTAGCATTCATGCTTGTCCCCACCCGGCATTCCTGTCTGGGTGGCTTTTTTTTGCAATATTAAATTAATGTTACCAAATTGTTACTATGCACATTTAAAGCACAATGTTTTGCACAACGCCTGATTAAAGAATTTTAAAATTATTTTCACATGCATTTACCAAAAACAAAACACATGAAATGCCTTACTGTAAACAACACATCATTAAATGAAATTTTTGAATTGCGGGATGATGAAAAAGTATTGGCGGGTATCTCATTCAGCAAACAAACCAGGTTTGTACGGATCGTAAGCGACCTGGGTAAGCGCATGTTCTCCTTTGAAAAAAAAGGATTTTTAAATCCCAGTAAAGTTATCCGCAATGAATACGGCATTAAACTGGGTAAGGTTGAAGAGACCAGGCCCGGCACCGGTAAAGGGATCATTGAACTGGACGGAATAAAGTACGCTTTTGTTTTTAACCAGGATGATAACGGCGAACTGGTTTTATATGATGAATCCATGAAAAAAAACCTGCTGAGCTGCCACTTCAATGCCATCAACAATACCATCAGCAAAACAAACTCATTTTTAGACACGAAATTCTCCAGCTTGCTGCTGGTGCTTTGCTGGTATGCTTTTCAGCCGCACCAGCATTTACCGATCGGCAAATAAGTACCTGTTCACGGGATCATATTTTTAATGATTTGGTAACTCCTTCTTCGCATTTCCTTAATTATATTATTTGATTTTTGTATTCACAAGTGCAAACCCGGTGCGCCGGTCTTCATTAATCGGTTAGTAATTATCCTGTCCTGGATTAATAAAATGGTGGAAATTTCCGCCATTTTTAATAACATATACTTAATGATAAATTAACGGGCCGGTAAACCGGCAGGTATAATTTGCTGCTTACCCAATTGGTCATTTCATGAAAAATATCACTTTACTTTTAAACAGTAACCGGGTTTATTTTATCAGCTTAAGCGCCATGCTTGTTGCAGGATTTATATTTTTGATCTTCCAGGGCAAGCATGCAGCTTTTATTCCGTTGGATACCATCCACCCTTTCTGGTTAAATGTATTTTTCATCAACTATACATTTATGGGGAACGGTATTTTTGCCCTGTCCCTTATAGCCTTGCTGTATTTTTATTACGGCAAAAAACAACCGGCTTATACCATGCTCAGTTCATTTTTAATTTCGGGTTTTGCAATACAGGTTTTAAAAAACCTCGTTAATGGATCAATCCCAAAACTCTATTTGGAAAGTGGTACTTATTTACACTTCAGGGAAGGAATTTCCCTTTCAATTGATTCAGGATCTGCTTCAGCACGTACAGCAACAGCTTTTGCAATCGCAACTGTACTGGTTTTGATTACAAAAAATAAAAACAAGCAGTTGTTATTCTTAGCGGCCGCTGCGTTGGTTGGCTATTCACGCATTTACCTGGCCGGTCATTTTTTGATGGATATTATTTCCGGAGCATTAACAGGAACTGTTTCCGGTATGATAGCTGTTTACCTGGCACAGTATAAATTGGGTTTAAAAGTATCATTTACCAAATGGCACCGCATTGGGGAAAAAACTGTCCCAACCCCTGCCGACATGCAAAGGTTACCAGGCTGATGATTCTTTTACAATGCTGAATTGATCTGTATATTCATTTCTTCAGTTCCGTCGGTTGAAACTGCAGGTATTTCACTTAAAAAATGGCTGTACCATTTTCCTGAATCCTTTACCGTTCTTTTCAGTGTTTTAAAATCAACATGAACCAGCCCGAACTTCGGGTAATAACCCTCTGCCCATTCAAAATTATCCAGCAGGGTCCAGATAAAATAACCCTTTACGTTCACACCTTCCCGTTTGGCCAGTAAAACCTGCGCCATATGATCCTGCAGGAATTGTATACGTTTATGATCACCGATCCTGTCTGCTTCAAACTGGTCATCAAAGGCAGCCCCGTTCTCTGTGATGATGATTTCCCTGATCAGATTATATTCATCCATCCGTTTCAGTGCCTGGTAAATACTCGGCGGGTAAACTTCCCAATCCATCTGGGTATGTTCAACATTTCTTTTACTGGCTTTGATGATCTTTGCTTTTACAAATGGCATCAATGGTGCATGGCTTACAAACTCGCGGGTATAGTTCTGCAGCCCGATAAAATCCATATCGAAAGCCAGTTTTTGTTCATCATGTGCAAACATAAACCGTTCGATCCGCTCCAGTATTTTCAGATCGGATGTTGGGTAACCAAGCCCCAGCAGTGGTTCAATAAAACTGCGGTTAATGAGGGCATCTACCTTGCGGGCAGCTTTTATATCCTTTTCTTCAAAATGCCGGTAAGGCTCAATATGCGAATAGGAAAAAGTGGTGCCAATTTTACAATCCCCACGCAGTGACCTGATGATCCTGCCACCCTCGGCCTGGCACAAAGCAGCATGGTGTGCTGCAGCCAGGAAACTGCTCAGGCCTTTTTTACCGGGTGCATGAACGCCTAAAAAATAACCGGCACCGGTAAAAACCATCGGTTCATTAAGCACCATCCAGTGTTTTACCCTGTCGCCATAATTTTTAATGCAGCAATCCACAAAATAACTGAACCAGTGCAGTACATCCCGGTTGGCCCAACCGCCTTTCCGCTGCAGGGCCTCAGGCAGGTCCCAATGGTAAATGGTGATCCAAGGCTCAATGCCCAGTTCAAGGCAAAAATCAATGAGGTGATTATAAAAATCTATTCCCTTGTAATTGATGGCGCCGGTACCCTGTGTAATGATCCGGCTCCACGAAATTGAAAAACGGTAATTGGGAATATTGAGTTTATACAAAAGGGCAATGTCTTCGGCATAGCGGTTGTACGAATCGCAGGCAATATTGCCGTTTTCATTGTTAAATATCTTGTTTCGCTTTTGGCAAAATGTATCCCATATGGAAGGCCCTTTTCCATCAGCATCATGGCCGCCTTCTACCTGGTATGCCGCAGTAGAAACACCCCATTTAAAATCATTGCCAAAATCATTTTTTGTAAACAGCATGGTATTTATTCAGCCAGGTTATCCAGTATTTTTCCGAGGCTTTTTTCTTTTAATTTTTTTACTGAGTAAATGCCATTGCCCGGTTCTATCTTTGGCTGATCAGTGGCCGTACCATGATTTTTAATGATCATGTTAATGATACGCCTGGTGGTATCGGGATAATTGACCGTGATCACCTGCGGGGTATTTATCCATTCCCTGATCTTACCGAGGTGTTTTTTCTTTAAACTTTTAATAACGGGAACACTCATGGTCTTCAGTGCCGCTGCATTACATTGTTGTTCATATTGGCCCTTCATGGGAATTACCAGCAGTTTCTTTTTTAAAAACAGGGCTTCTGCGGGTGTTTCAAATCCGGCTCCGCACAATACCCCGGTGCAGTTAATGAAGCTTTCAATAAACTGTTCATTATTGACCGGCCTGATGTGAAAATTCTTTTCCCTGTACTCTTTTTTTGTGTGCTTGCTGAACACCTGCCATTGAACATTTTCTACCTGCCCCAGCACTTTCATTATACGTTCATCACTATACGCGGGAAGGTACACAGTATAAAAATCTTTTTTTTGCGGGCTGCTGTCCCGGATCTGCTTTCGTATTACCGGTGTAAAAATATTTTTATCATAAGCCCCAAAATGAAAACCATAGGCTTCGGTAACCGGGGCATAATTGTCGAGTACCGCTTTACCAACCAGGTCTTTCTTATTTGGTTTGGGTGATCTTTTATTGATCACAGCCGCCTGGTGGCTTAAACCAATGCAGGGTTTATGTTTTCTTTTACAGGCCCAGGCGCTTACCGGTTCAAAATCGCTGATCACCAGGTCGTATTCTTCAATAGGCAGGTTCTTAATTTCATTAAAGAGTTTTTTTA
>CAZBIK010000007.1:0-28977 GCA_964491955.1 uncultured Ferruginibacter sp. | reverse complement strand
TGATAACAATGCCGGTGCCATAATCCCTGCTTCAGCTATTTTCCTTTAATATGTGAATGATATAATTCCGGCTGTTTATTATGTAATGCTTTAGACCAATAAAGCATGCAATTTTACAGTATGAAAATCCTACCTGTGATCCTGATGATCAGCCTGATGTTTACATTTGCATGCAAGCAGCAAAAAAAAGCAACCGTAAAAGTTTTACCACAACGGCAACAGCCCAAAACCAATAGCTATCAATTTGCCAATGCAAAACAATGGCTGGCTGGCCATACAGGTTCCGATGCGCAATTGCAGACCGCTTATGCAGTGAACCGGACAGACGCCACCCATTTTGCAAAAATGGATTCAGTAATAATTCCTGCGGACCTGGATGGTGATATAGCTTATTATATGCATTTCCCTTTCCAGGTAAAATACCTTCACGCTGTTCATAAGATCATTTTCTTCAGCTACCCCACTCAAACATTTGCCACGTACGAGAACGGGGTGTTGATCCACACCGGCCCAACCAACATGGGCAGAAAGAAAGATCCAACGCCAACCGGTCTTTTTTATGCCAACTGGAAATCAGAAAAAACAACCAGTACATTTAATGATGAGTGGGAACTGCTGTGGAACTTTAATATCCAAAATAAAGCAGGGGTAGGCTGGCACCAGTATGCTTTGCCGGGTTTGCCCGAATCGCATTCCTGTTTACGGCTATTGGAAAAGGATGCCCGCTACCTGTATGACTGGGCCGATCAATGGATCCTGGATGACAAAGAAAGCATCCGGGTTAAAGGAACACCTGTGATCGTTTTTGGCAGTTATAATTTTGATGCGCCAAAACCATGGCTGCAACTGGTGATGAACCCGAAGGCATTGGATATACCGGAAGCCGAAATTCAGGCACGATCCTCGCCTTACTTAAATGATATTTTATCAGAACAGAAAAAAAGAGAAGCCGGTGAAGGCAGTAAACAATAAAAAAGGTAATTGTTAAAGATAAAATTCACGGCAGCCGTTTCAACTTTTAATGTTTGCAGCTTACACCATCCTCAAAACTCAATAATGTTTCTTCTTCTTCATTTGATATGCTGACACGGTCACTGCTTTCTGAAACAGCCTGTTTCAAAACCTGCTTTTTCAGTTTTTTATCCGGCAGAACAAAATGGTTGTCTATATCGCCTTTAAAATCCTGGTTCATGTTGAACATTTTTGGGGGTTTATTGCAGGCAAAGTCAAATGAAGAAAACTGAAAGCTTTTTATGTCTTTATTGGCTGCTGTTTTAAAATGAATTTTTTTGTTCGTGATATCATATACAATGCTCCATTTGGTAAAACTACCCTGTGAAACCTTTTCCAGTACAGAAAAGGCAAAATCAATTACAGGCATATTGATATCAGTCTCATTGAATTGCTTAACCATGCTGCAGGCTTTAACAAAGCGGTCAAGCGAATTGTTATCCATCCTCACTACAGGTTTGCCGGGTCCCGGGGGCAGAACCATGTTGGCAGTATGTACAGAAGAAGCATAAGTATCATTTGTAAGAACCGGAAAAGGAAGTTTGTCATCTTTATGTACAACCATTTTACCGTTCAAAAATTCGATGGTTGCCACATAGCCTGATGCATCTGCAATAAGGTAATGGAGGGGGGTTGCTTTTTCATTGATACGCAGCCGGGTATCGGAGGCGATCACTTCGGCAGTGGTTGCTGCATTGTCGAGTTGGTATTGTATCCATTGCAGAACCCCAACGGCAGGCCTGTTGTCTTCATCAGGATACCCGGTACCATCCAGCCACATCATTTCCACAACAAGTCCCTTTTCATTCATACCTCCCGTAGGAAATTCCTTTCCGTATTGATTGAAGGTTATACTGCCATATTTTGATATCCAACTCACAGTAGAAGCATTGCCCGATCTCATAGATGTTTTAAACAGTCCACGCTGGTTGGCATTAACGATACCGGCACCTGTGACCCAATCATAATTTCTGCCAAAAACTACCTGGCCGTTCTTGTTTAAACAGAACGTGGTACAGGCAAAAATAAACGGGCTGCAAAGGCTCAGCACAAAAAATAAGCAGATCCTTTTCATAGCGCTGATTTGTTTCAAGCTAAACATTTCTTTTTAAATAAAATTTTAAAAATGATGAATGGGCCATATTTCATATTCCCCGGCAACAATGCCTGAAATTTTGAGGTAAAATGATGGTAAGCCACCCGATTTATTTGTAATTTAGAGAACCTTTCCCGGGTGTATATGTTATAAACCAAACAAAAACTACAGTTATGAATCCAATAAAATCTTACTGCATTTTATTACTGTCTGCGTTCTTTTTATACTCCTGCAATAACAGCAGTGACAAAAAAACAACGGAGCCAAAACTGCCCAAATTGAAAGTAGAAAATGTAAGTTATAAGATCGACAGCCTGGCCATGGATGGTTATATCGTTTACGATGAAAACATGGAAGGAAAACGCCCGGCAGTATTGGTTGTGCACGAATGGTGGGGGTTAAATGATTATACCAAAAGGCGTGCAAATGAATTGGCCGCATTGGGATATATTGCCATGGCGGTTGACATGTATGGCAATGGCAAACGTGCCGATAACCCAACGGATGCCGGGAATTTAGCTGGCCCGTTTTATCAAAACCCGGCCATGGCAAAAGCACATTTTGATGCGGCTGTAACTAAATTAAAAGAATACGCGCAAGTGGATACAGCCAATATGGCCGGCATCGGCTATTGTTTTGGCGGCGGTGTTTTGCTCAATATTGCCCGCATGGGTGAAGGCCTGAAAGGCATCGTTAGTTTTCACGGCAGTTTACTGGGGACACCACTGGATAAAAATTTACTGAAATCCAATATACTGGTTTTGCATGGTGAGGATGACCAGTTTGTGCCGGCAACTGAAGTAGCTGCTTTTAAAAAGCAAATGGATTCCATTGGCGCAGCCTATACTTTTAAAAGTTATGCAGGCGCCACGCATGCCTTTTCAAACCCGGATGCAACCGCCATGGGAGAAAAATTTAAGATACCGATCGCGTATAATGCAGCAGCTGATACGGCATCCTGGAATGAGATGAAAGTTTTTTTTACGGGCTTGTTCAAATAAATGCCCCGGATTTTTATCCAAATTAAATAAAACGGTTTTCCGTGAATACAAAAAAAGCATACAACAGCTGGTCTTCACAATACGATACCAACCTCAACAGGACCCGTGACCTGGAGGCATTGGCGCTGCAGCAAACTTTAGCAGGCATTGATTTTGACAGTTGCCTCGAAATTGGCTGTGGCACCGGCAAAAACACGGCCTGGCTCCTAACCAAAGCAAAAGAAATAACGGCTGTTGACCTTTCAGAAGACATGCTTGCCCGGGCAAAAGAAAAGATACAATCAGAAAAAGTAAATTTCCTGCAGGCAGATATCCTGCATGACTGGGATTTTGTGAACAAAAAATATGACCTGGTAAGTTTCAGCCTGGTGCTGGAACATATTGAAGAACTGGAACCGGTTTTTTACCAGGTATCCAAAGTGATCGCTGAAAATGGTTTTGTTTATATCGGTGAACTGCATCCTTTTAAACAGTATACCGGCAGCAAGGCCAGGTTTACAACCGATGAGGGCGAACAGGTAGTTACCTGTTTCAACCATCATATTTCCGACTTTACAGAAGCCGCCAAAAAATACGGCCTTGAAGTAACAGGTATCAGTGAATATTTTGATGAGGATGAGCGGGGCGGGGTTCCCAGGATACTGACGATACTTTTTAAAAGAAATAATTGAAGATCCGGGATATATATGATCCTGCTTTGATCCTGAAAAATTAAAAGCAGGATAAACCCTTACCTGTGCCTGCTATTCAGGTATTTTTCATGTACGATCACACTCATCGGTTTATCATACACTTTGCTCTCCACCCAACTGATGATGTCGAGGTAGGAAAATACCCGGGTTTCGTAGCGGTTCTTTTCAAACTGTTTAATGTTTTGCAGTAATTGATGTAAGCCGGGTTTTAATTTTGCAGCCGATTCATATACATTGTTGCGTAAAAATTTGAACATCTCCTCCTCCACCACCGTAAGGTTTTCCATCCGGCTCATGAACCGGAACACCGATTTGATCAGGGATTCAATGATGGCATCATTACCCAGTTCAAAATGCGCCATCAGGTGCAGCAGCCGTGCATAACACTGCAGGTCGATACGCATATCCATGGGGCCATTGATGATCTTCTGCAACTGGTCGATCGAATCTTCAAAATTACCATTGCCAAAATACAGCAGTGCAGTTTTGTATTGTATTACCAGCACCCGGTGCCTGTCGATATACATCGAAAATTCTTCCAGGCCCTTTTCAATATCCGGGATCATTTTTATGCCTTCACCGAATGTACCCTTCATTAAATGCTGGTTGATGCGTGCACTGGTCAGGTACACAAAGGCCTGCATCCGGAAATTATCATGCCGGTTGGCTGGCTTGGAAAAGGTGAACCTTTCAAAACGGGCGAGGTACTTGTCAAACTGTTTAAAATTCCTGAGGTCAAAATTGGCCGTTAAGAGGTTGTGCATCCCCTTGATGTAATGGCCCGTTTCAACGGTGATCATCATCGGGTCATTCTTGAAAAGGTCGACCCATTTTTTACTGTAACGGAAATACATCAGAAAATCCTGGCGGATAAAAGCATACCAGCAATAACTCTGGTACAGGTACAGCAACTGGTAAAACCCGTTTATTCTTTTTGTATCCAACTGCAGGTTTTGCCTGAAGAACTGCCGTACCCCATTTTCATCCTTTTCATTGCGGGCATGGCCATGCTTTACATACCACTGGTATAACTGAAGGGCCAGGTTCGATAAAGCGGTGATCTCGTTCCGCTGGTGGTTAACTGCATTGGCTTCTGCTGTAAGCCGGTCGGCAGCCCCTTCCCCGCTACGGGTAATATGCAGTGTTTCTATTTTCTTTTCAAGTGAAATGACCTGTATCAAAAAACTTTCCTGGTGATAGCTTTTGGCCAGGTCTTTTGCCCGTTCCAGTATTTTTAAACTCTGCAGGTACAGTCCCTTATTGTACAGGATGCGGGCATAATCCAGTTGTTCGTGCAGCTGCAGGTCGATGCTTTCGGCGCTTTTCAACAGGCGAAGGCTGGCCAGCAATTCTTTATACAGGTGGGCCTTCAGATTGGCAAACTGTGGCTTTTCGATGCCGGGAAGTTTCTTCAGTATTATTTTTTCATCATAATCTTTTCCTTTGTCAATGGCATCAAATAGCTGGATGATCTTCAGGTCCTCGCGGGATGAACTTCTTTTGATATAGAGCTTAAAATGCCGCTTTTCCGCTTTCTCAAGGGATTTGATCAGTTGAAACAATATGTCGGTACTTCGGTTGGACATCATTAACACTATTTACTGAAATGCTTTACTGTAAAGGATTTCATCCCGGAAATGGGCTTTCAGCATGATAAAATCCTCTACAAGTTGGTCATGGGTATAAAAATACCCATCTTATATTTGTTATACAAAGATGGTAGTTCATAAAAGCAGCAATCGTTAAAAAGGAACAATCAATCGTTAGAAGGCAGTTAAAGCCATTACGCTGAACCCGTCAGCAGATAAAGAGAATATAAATTTTTCATATAGCAAGCAATCGTTAAAAAGTCACTCCGTTTCTACGGAGTGGCAATTTATTTGCAATTATACTTAATAATTTCATAACACAGTGAATCAGTAATTATTATTTTTTCAACTGCTTTAAAATTTCGTATACTAACCAATCTAACTGTGCATCCCTCTCATTCATTTTCTTTAAAGCAGTAAAGTGTCAGGCTGAACTTGTCTTGCTCTGTGCCCCGTCGCTGAAGCTTTGGCGCAAGCGACCGTAGCGGCTACGCAGAGGCGAGTCGAAGCCGCTATTTTCGATTATTACCCGCCTTCGACAAGCTCAGGCTGACATCTATTTTCTCCCCAGCTGTTTTAATATCTCCTCCACCGCCCGGTCAACCTGCGGATCCCGGCCGTTCAGTTTATCTTCAAAGCTATTGATCACGGTAATGTTGGGCTGCACACCGGTCATCTCCAGGTCTTTGCCATCCAATGTATAACAGCCCCAGCCAGGCATACGCACACTGGATCCATCCACCAGTCCTACCCCGCTGGTAAAAATGATCCAGCGGTAAGTTTCATTGCCGATGATGGTTCCAAGCTTCAATGCTTTAAAACCCTGTGCGGTCATTTCTGCATCGCTCAGCGATTGCTCATTGATCAGCAATACAATGGGTTTGTCGCCGGGTGAAAAATTACTTTGCGGTGCTAATTTACCCTCGCGGTACTTCCATTGCAGGTAGGTACGCTGCTGCAGGAATTTCAACACTTCATCGTGTACGTTACCCCCGGTGTTATACCGAAGGTCAAGGATCAGCGCATCCTTACTGTTCAGTTCCTGTGTCATATCTATGATAAACTGGTCCAGTTCGCCCTGCCCCATATTCTTCATGTACCCGTATGCGATCCTTCCTTTGCTTTTTTCGTCTACCCGTTGCTGGTTGCCGTCGATCCATTCATCATACAGGTTATTGAATAAGCTTGCCTGCGGGTGCAGTTTTACGGCAACAGGTGCACCGTTGCGGCTGAATGTAAGCAATAGTTCGCGGTCCCGGGTGGGAACGGTAAAATAATGATCGCGGTCCTTAGTTTTATCTACGGTTTCCTCATTTACTTTTACCAGTATATCCCCGGGTTTAATGTCCACACCTTTCTTATCGGCAGCCGAACGTTTTACCACGTATTTCACCCGGTACGGGTCATCCGTTTCAAAAATGATCCCGGTTTCCATGGTCTGGTTCTGCAGGGCAATGGTCTCATCATCACCGGTGGTGCCAAAACCCTGGTGCGATGAGTTCAGTTCGCCCAGCATATCATTCAGCATGGTCCTGATATCACCGCGGTTATTCAGGTAAGGTAAAAACTGTTTGTAATAATCTTTGGTTTTGTTCCAGTTGAGGCCATGCATCTTTTCATCATAAAAATTCTCTTCCATCTGTGCCCAGGTCTCGTAAAACATCTGGTCAAATTCTTCAGAAAGGTTCCTGCGGAAAGTATAACTGGTATTCACAGGATCCACCTTATTCCCTTCCAGGTTCAGTTTATGGATATTGCCGCCGAACAATACGAACATTTTATCACTTACTTCCACCACATCAAAAGAAAAATTGTTGTCCGTACCCGCTATTTTCTCAGTCTTGGGTTGTTCAAAAGGCTCTAAGATGGTTTTCCAGAGTGCATTCTTTGCTTCACCGTGGTTGCTGGTATACAGTACCGTTGTTTTATCCCCTTTCTGGTAAACCCATTGTAAAAAATGGGTGCCAACGGATGGGCTCACCTGCACCAGTCTTTCCATAATAAGATCCATGTCAATGGTAATGGGTGATACGGAATCTGCTGCCGGGGCTTTTTTAGCCGTATCCTTCTTTTCTTCTTTGAACAGTTCATTGAATTTATCCATGCGGTATGGTTCATCCAGTTTCTCCAGCGGCAAACTGTAAACCCTTGCATTTTGCATACCAAACGGGTAGGATGGTTTTAACCGCTGTGAAGTAAAGAAAATATATTTGCCGTCAGGCGACCACAGGGGGCCCGATTCAGTGATACCGGTATTGGTGAGGTTGGTGGTTTTGTTTTTGGCGATATGATGTACAAAAATATCCTGTTCAAAATTACGGATGGCCGTAAAGAACACATACTCGCCATTGGGTGAAAACCCGGGATCGCTGTTCTGAAAACCCCAGATCTCATCCTGTACAATGGTCCTGCTTTGCATGGTCTTCAGGTCCATCAGTTTCACTTCATCCCGGCCGCACAGGTAAACTGCCTGTGTCCTTTTTTTATTCATCACCAGGTTACGGCTGTTCTTATTGCCGTTGGTATGTTGTTTCATTGCCCCGCTTCCGTCTGCATTAATGGTAAACCAGTTTGTATAACCATCCACAGTTTGATTGAACAAAAGGGTACGGTTATCGCTTTTCCATTTTACTTCCTTCACCCTTTCTGCAGACCTGCGGTTCAGCTGCTGTATGAATTTCCCTTCCACATCACTTACAAACAATTCGCCACGGGAAACAAAGGCCATTTTTTTCCCGTCGGGCGAAATATCATACGCTGAGATCTTTCCCTTTACATCGAAATCCTTTTCCTTGGGCAGTATATTGTTGCGGACGATGGCGATATTCAGTTTGCTTTCCTTACCCGCATTTACATCATAGATCCAGAGCTGGTAGTCTTTTTCAAAAACTACTTTCCCTCCATTGGCGTTTACCTGCGGGGATTTTATGGAAGATGAAAAACGGGTGAGTGCCTTTTTCCCGGTTTTTGTGAGTGTATACAGGTTGTACTCACCATTGGCTTCATCAGAAATGAAATAGACATTTCCATTCCTGTCGATACTGGCGCCAAAATCCTTACCGGGCCAGTCCGTATATTTTTTGTGCTGCTTTGTTTTAGGATTATACGATTGAATATCGGGGTTGAAAGGCCCCTTGTATCTTTTGCGCTGCACCTGGTTGCTGCTTTCCCAGGTATCGTTAAAAAATATCTCGCCGGTTGACGGATGCTCTGTTAATTGATGATCGTACTGGAAAAAATAATTGCCAAAAACCCTTTGTGCAGTGCCACCACTTACGGGAACTTTAAACCCGGCAGGCATGCCCATACGGCCACTGTTGAAATAGATCATTTTTGAGTCCCAGCTCCAGCTGCTCACCTCATCGCCGCTGCTGTGACTGGTAAGTTGTTTTACCGCTCCGCCACTGACCGGGATCAAAAAAACATCCGGGTTTCCAAACTGCCTGCCGGTAAATGCGATCCACTGTCCGTCGGGTGAAACCCGGGGCGATGTTTCATAACCCTGCATGGCGGTCAGCCTTGTCGCCTGCCCGTTACTGGTACTTGCTTTCCAGAGGTCGCCCTCAAAACTGAAAATTACGGTTTGACCGTCGGGAGTCAGGCAGGGGTTCGTCAGGAAATATGCCTGGTTATCCTGTGCCGAAACAATTACAGACAAACAAAAAATAAGTAGTGTAATTAACGCTGATCTCATTGCAATTGATTTAGGCAGTGAAAATACACTGATACCAAATCATTGCCATACCGTTTATAGAAAAGGGACAGGAAAAATGGGGTTATTTCCCGCCAAATACTTTTTTCAAAATGCCCGTTACCTGGGCGGCCGGGTCTTTACGTATCTTCTGTTCCTCCAGGCTTATCTTGTAAAACAATCCGGTTAAAGCCCTTTCAGTTACATAGGCGGTAAGATCTGTATTTACGGGTGTAGCCGAAAAGCGGTTGTATGTTGTGAAGAGATCTTTCCAGTATCTGGTGGCATCCACTTTTACCAGGGAGGCTTCAATGACCGGCCTGAATTTTTCGGTTAATTCCGTTGTGGTCACCGATTTTAAATATTCAGTTGCTGCAAAGTCGCCGCCACGAAGTATCTGTACACCGTCTTTGATACTCATGCTTTTAATAGCATCCCAGAAAATGGTACCCACGCCGTTTGCGGCATCTTCGGCAGCACGGTTCATGGATAGTACGGCTTTATCAACCATGCTGCCCATGCCCATATTCCGCAATGTACGTTCCACTTTTTTTGCTTCTTCAGGCATCAGTACCTTCACTGCGGCATCGCCAAAAAAACCATCCAGTTTGCTTAGCCTTTTACTGCTGCTGTCGGTGCCTACACGCAAAGCTTCCTTTAACCCGCTGATGATCTCCTCGTTGCTGAGGTTGCCGGATGAAGGGGAAACAGCATTGGAAACTTTATCAAAAAGGCCTTTTACGCCCTGGGCTGGAATGGATTGAAAACCGGAAAAAACAAATACAGATAATAATACAATTCTGATCATGGTGGAATTTTTACAATACACAGCAAAAATAAAGCCATGGATGCTAAGAAAGGGTTAAAAAACAAATGATTAATTTAAGTATTGATGTATAAAAGCCGGCCCAGACAGTTATTAATTACTTAAATTTGCCGTATTAAAATTTGCATATGAAAAAATACATTTTCCTGTTAATTATAAGTATTTCCTGTTTTGTAAAGGGTTTTGCCGAAGAAGGCATGTGGTTGCCCCAGTTGCTGCAATCTTTGAATGAAAAAGAAATGAAACGGATGGGCATGAAGATCAGCGCCTCCGATATTTATAACATTGGCAAAAGAAGTTTAAAAGATGCCATTGTCAGTTTCGGCGGTTTTTGTACGGCCGAAGTCATTTCCGATAAAGGGCTCAGCTTAACCAACCATCATTGCGGGTTTGACCAGATACAGAATCATTCTTCCATACAGAACAATTATATACGGGATGGATTCTGGGCATACAATACCGGCCAGGAATTAAAAAACCCAGGGCTGTTTGCGACTTTCATCATCCGCATTGATGATGTTACCAAAACCGTTTTGAATGGGGTGAGCAGCAGCTTGTCTGAAAAGGAAAGACAAAGCCTGATCGATAAGAATATGACAGCAGTAAGGGCCGCCACACAAAAAGAATCTTACCAGGATATTTTGATCCGCAGTTTCTTTGAAGGGAATAAATATTTTTTATTTGTAACGGAAACGTACAGGGATATACGCCTGGTAGGTGCCCCGCCCTCATCAGTAGGCAATTTTGGAAAAGATACGGATAACTGGATGTGGCCAAGGCATACCGGCGATTTCAGCATGTTCAGGATCTATGCTGATAAGAACAACAAACCTGCAGCCTACAGTGCCGACAATGTGCCTTACAAACCAAAACGTTCTTTAAACATTTCTTTAGATGGTGTTAAGGAAGGTGATTTTACCATGGTTTTCGGTTTCCCCGGTCGTACCATGGAATACCTCCACAGCAGCGCCATTGCCCAAACGGTAAATGTGAGTGACCCGGCAAAAATTGCCATCCGTACCAAAGCGTTGAACGTGATCGATGGTTTTATGCGCAGCAACGAGGAGATCAAGATCCAGTATGCCGCAAAATATGCAAACATCTCCAATGCCTGGAAAAAATGGCAGGGCGAGATCCTGGGGCTTACCAAGACCAATGCTGTTGCCAAAAGAAAAGAACTGGAAACCAGTTTTGAAAAGATTGTGCTGAGCAAACCGGAACTGAACATGGCCTATATGGGTATTTTACAAAACCTGGAAAAGGCATACACTGCCATTGAACCCTATGCCTATGCCCGTGATTATTACAGTGAGGTTTTTTCAAAAATTGAGATACTCGGTTTTGCCAACCAGTTAAAGAGCCTGGTAAATGCCTATACCAACAATGGCGAAACGGGGTACAATACCACCAAACCAAAAGTTATTGAGCGGCTGGAGGAACTGTATGGCGAATACAATGCTGACGTGGATAAGAAACTGTTTGAAGTGTTGATGGAAATGTATGTGGCCGACCAGAAAGATGAATATGTTTCACCGTACTTTAAAGACCTGCTGAAACAAAATGAACAAAATTATGCAAAAACGGCGGCCGTTGTTTTTGAAAGATCGAAGATCTACAACAAGGGAAATTTACTGGCTTTATTAACCGGTAATCCTAAAGATGTAACGGATGCCATTAAAAATGACCCTGCATACCAGCTTACGCTGGATATGCAACAGACATACAACAATAAAGTTGCTGAAAAACTGAATTCCATCCAGGCAGAGATCAACCAGCTGCAGCGCACGTATATGCAGGCCCAGATGGATGTATTCTCCAAAAAAACATTTTACCCCGATGCCAACAGCACCCTGCGTGTAACCTACGGCAATGTAAAACCTTACCAGCCCAGGGATGGCGTTAAATATGAGTTCCAGAGTTATATGGATGGGGTGATGCAGAAATATGTACCGGGCGATTATGAATTTGACCTGCCCAAAAAACTGATCGATCTCTATAACAAAAAAGATTTTGGCCGCTGGGGTGTAAATGGCCGGCAGCCGGTTTGTTTTATTGCTGCCAATCATACAACCGGGGGTAATTCAGGAAGCCCTGCACTGGATGCATATGGCAACCTGGTTGGATTGAATTTTGACCGGGTTTGGGAAGGCACCATGAGTGATATCAATTATGACCCTTCCATCTGCCGCAACATCATGGTGGATATCCGCTATGTGATGTTCATCGTTGACAAATATGCAGAAGCAAAGAACCTGATCGCAGAAATGAAATTTGTGAGCAGGCCAAAAAAATAATGAAAGGTAACCGGGTAATATTATTTGTTTTTGTGATCCTGTTTACCGGGTGTGATTATTTTAATGATACGCCCATACAACTCGTAGGCAAAACCTATTTACTGAGTATGGATGGCGGAAACAGGAAATCATTGTATTATAAAACCGGCGAAGGTGAATTTTCCATGGTTGATGCCAGCGGATCGGTAACTACCGCGCTGGCCAATGACAGCCTGATCTTTTTAAAATGCGATCAGCAGCCTGTACCGCAATGGCATTTGATCACACATGAAAAGGGAGAAAAGATCATGACCATAAAAAATATCGATTCCATTGAATTCACACAATTTGAAAAAAACAAGGGCTATAAATATTCATATTATTCCAGGTAACTTGTTCATAAAAAATACATACGCACATTTCTACAGGCTTTCAGCCTATATCTCCATTATGATGAATGGTACCGCGGCAAATGCTGCCCCAAGCCCCTAAAGGGGCTTAGACAGTGTATGATTATTCAATCAGACTCTCATAGATATAAAACTCTATAATCTTGATTTAAATAACCTTCTTCGAACTCTTAGGGACTAAAGCCCCTTCAGGGGTTTGGGGCAAAAATTATTTTATGCAAATAGCAATATTAGGCGCCGGCATGGTAGGCCGCGCTATGGCGATCGACCTGGCCGCAAAATACCGGGTAACTTCTTTTGATCTAAGCAACCATGCGCTGCAGTTACTTAACCGGAAAAATGATGCGGTAAAAACCATTCAGGCCGACCTGGGTGATCATTCCGGTTATGGATCCATGCTGAAGGATTTTGATTTTGTGATCTCTGCAGTACCCGGATTCATGGGATACCGCACCCTGGAAGCCATCATCCGGGCCCGGAAAAATGTGGTTGATATTTCATTCTTCCCCGAGAATGCCCTTGAACTGGATGCACTGGCTAAGGAAAAAAATGTAACCGCTATTGTGGATTGCGGCGTGGCACCGGGTATGAGCAATTTAATTTTAGGTTACCACAATGAACGCATGACCATCACCAACTTTGAATGCCTGGTAGGCGGCCTGCCTAAAAAAAGGGTATACCCTTTTGAATACAAAGCCCCCTTCTCTCCCATGGATGTACTGGAAGAATATACCAGGCCGGCAAGATATGTGGAGAATGGCCATCTAGTTACCAAACCTGCACTCAGCGATGCAGAGCTGATCGATCTTGATAATGTGGGAACACTGGAATCTTTTAACACGGATGGTTTGCGATCGATATTATTTACCATGGGGCATATTCCCAACATGAAAGAAAAAACATTGCGTTACCCGGGGCACATCGCCCTGATGCAGGGTTTAATAAAAGCCGGCTTTCTGAACAGCACACCTGTTTCATTTAAAGGCCAGCAGATCTCTCCACTGGAATTCACATCCACCCTTTTATTTGACCAGTGGAAACTCGGGGAAACAGAAGCAGAGTTTACCATCATGCAGATAAAGATCAGTGATGCTGCAAAAACGATCTGCTACGAACTTTATGATGAATATGATGTGGCAACACAAACCTCATCCATGAGCCGGTCCACCGGGTATGCATGTACGGCAGCATTGAATATGCTGATCGAAAAACTATTTACTGCAAAGGGTGTTTATCCGCCTGAACTGGTTGGTAAAGATGAAGCCTGCTTTAATTACATAATGAATTATCTGAAAGACAGGAATATACATTACCGGAAAACAGAAAACAGTTTACAGGCTTAACTAAATATTTGCATTCTTTTATCACTCCGGGGCCGTTGCACCAAAACAGTTTGTTATTTTTACGTATATTTTGAAAAATTTACCATGATTAGATATTTTGCTTTATTGTCACTGTTCATACTGGCTGCCTGCAATGGGAATGATACGGAGGAAAAATATATAGATGACAGTATTAAGCCAATACCCATTCCGGCATTACCCTATACGGTAGTAGCTGAATACCCGCATGATACCAGTGCCTATACCCAGGGGCTTGAATATTACAATGGAAAAATGTATGAAGGCACCGGCGATTTTGAAGCGTCTTCCTTGCGGATCACCGATCATAAGACCGGCAGGGTTGAGAAAAAACAACTGATGGGAACCAATGCTGTTTTTGGAGAAGGTATTACCATTCTGAAAGATAAACTTTACCAGTTAACCTGGGAGAGTAATATTGTGTATGTGTACGATATCAGGGACATAACCAAAACCATCAGCACTTTTAAATGGCCTTATGATGGATGGGGACTTACCAATAACGGCACCCACCTCATCATCAGCGACGGTACTCCCAAACTATATTTTGTAAACCCCGGTGATTTCCGGCTGCAGCGCACCATCAGTGTAACAGAAAACGGCAGCCCCGTGCAAAATTTAAATGAACTTGAATATATAGACGGTTTTGTATTTGCCAATGTTTACCAGAAAGAGATCATTGTAAAGATCGACCCGGAAAGCGGCTTTGTGGTTGGCAAAATGGATTTTACAGGTATAAAAGAGAAATTCTTCCCGGATAAGATCACCGGCCGTACAGATTATTTCAACGGCATCGCCTATGATTCGGCCAGTAAAAAAATATGGGTTACCGGTAAACGCTGGCCGAAGATGTTTGAGGTGAAGCTGAATTAGATCCGGCACTGCAACATCAACAGTTACTTTTGACTGAACCATTGCAGTATCTCTACTTTTCTTCTCCTGGATACCGGGATATGCATCTGGTTACTCAATTCCAGCACAGCTTCCCGGTCAACTTTGACCACATGGTCTTTGTTTACCAGGTAGGATTTATGCACCCGTAAAAAACGGTGCTCCATCAGTATATCTTCATATTCCTTTAGTGTTTTTGAAACGATCTGTGAGCGATGGTTGCTGAAATAGAATTTGGTGTAATTGCTGCTGGCTTCCAGCAACACAATATCACCGGGATCATACAGGAAGATCCCTTCACTGGTGGACAAAGCCAGTTTAAACTGCTGTAGGTTCTTTTGCTGAAGGTTGTAGATGAGGTTGTCAACCAGCGGCTGCTGCGAACTGCCGGTTGGTGATTGCTTTTTTACAATATGCCGGTTTATGGCATTCTTAAGTTCAACAATGTCTATCGGCTTTAATAAATAATCGAGGGCGCTGAACCGGATGGCCTTGATGGCATATTGATCGAATGCAGTGGTAAAGATCACGTCAAAATCCCATTCACTGGCCCTGTTCATAAAATCAAAACCATTCATTCCCGGCATTTCAATATCCAGCATCACCAGTGTGGGCTGAAAGCTGTTCATCAGTTCCAGTGCTGCCGCAGGATTGTCTGAAATTTCGATCTGCTTCTCCACAGAAATATGTTTCTCGATCAGCAGTTTTAAAATACGCACTGCCGAAAGCTCATCATCAATAATCAGTATCCTGATCATCTGTTGTTCAATTATAGGTTTTTAAATTGGTTGCCAATGTCACGATCACTTTTGTACCTGCTGCATTTCCGGCTTCATCATACAGGTCAACCGTTTCAATTTTTGCCGAACCGGGCCTTTCGCGGTTCAGTATCTCAATTCGTTGCAATGCCAGCCTGGTTCCTTTTGATTCAAAACGGCCTGCACCCAGTTTATTCTTTTTTATTTCAGCAGCTTTTTCTCTTCCGATCCCGTTATCGAGGATGATACAAACCAGGTTACCATCCTTTTCTTCAAACCGCAGCAGCAGTTTCTTTTCTCCATCCTTATTAATCAGCCCGTGCCAGATGGCATTTTCAACAAAAGGTTGCAGCAATAAGGATGGGAGGAATATTTCATCCTTTTACAGTTCTTCCATCAGTTCAACCGAATAAGAGAATGACTGACTGAAACGGAGTGCTTCGAGTGAAAGATACAGCCTTATCGTTTCCAGTTCACTGTTCAGCGAAATGAAGTTTTTTTCAGAATGATCAAGTACCATCCGTAAAAGTTTGGAGAACCGGGAAAGATAATCATAGGCTGCATCCACTTTTTCCGTGATGATGGTTTCCTGGATGGCATTAAGGCTGTTGAAAATAAAATGGGGATTCATCTGCGCACGTATTGCTTTGGCTTCCAGCTCGGCCAACTGCTGTTTGATGGTTGCTTTTGACTGGTATGCCCGCAGGTTGGCCCGGAAAATGACATACACTAAAGCCCCTGCCAGGGAAAGTACAAGCAACATGAACCACCAGGTTTGCCAAAAGGGCTGCCTGATGGTAAATTGATACTGCAGCAGTTCCTTTGTCCATACATTGTTGTTGTTGCAGGCTTGTATTTCAAATGTATACTTACCGGGCTGCAAAAAATTAAATTCAACATCACGGTTATTGGTGTAGGTCCAGTTGCTGTCCAGTTCCTTTAGCCGGTATGCATACCTGATCCTGGAAGGGTCTGTAAGGCATACAGCCGTAAATTGAAACTGCAGTGAATTATTTTTGTATGATAACGTTGGCGCTGATCTGCCGTTAATAATTTCAAGCATACCTCCCGATACAACCCGGCTGAGGAGCAGTACCGGGGGTAGTGTATTGAGTGCAATACTGTCGGGATGAAAGGAAACAACACCCATTGAAGTGAGGCCCCATATTGTTCCGTTCTGTTGTTGTTCCAGTTTCAATGTTTGGTAATAAGAGGAGATCAAACCGTCCTTTTCATTGAAGCTGATTAACTGTTCCTCAATACCTGCTTTTACCAGTACAGAGAAACTCATATAATCACCCAGCCATACATTGTCGTTCTTATCAACCAGTACAGACAAAGCAATATCCGATGGCAACCCGTTGCGGCTATCAAATTGTTTATACATCACAAGCCGGTCATTTTCAAACCGGCATTTTAACAACCCTTTTCCCAATGTGGCCACCCAGGCGTTGCCTTTTTTATCACTGGTAATCTTATTGATATATAAATTGCTCACCGGCATATTTTTTATGGAATCTTCAACCAGTATTCCATTGACCAGTTTATACAAACCCCGGCTTCCATAAAACCAATACCCCGAATTCCCGGATTGAAAACACCCGAATAACTCAGGAGGCCTTGTATATTTTTTTTTGAATGGATAGTGCGATGTTAACGGATCACCGGCCACAGGATCAAGTACGGTAACGCCATTCTCTGTACAGGCAAATAATTTACCACCAGGTACTTCACACAGGGCCTCGCAGTTATTGTCTTTTAAAAAACCGGTATTCTTCCAGTTGGTAAGTTTGTTGTTTTTAAACCTGCTGATTCCCTGGTATCCGCTGCCGGCCCATAATCCCCCTTCCATGTCTTCATACATGCACATCACTTCTGCCAGCGGGAATAAAGCAGGTATTGCTTTATCTGCAATGAGTTCATCATGTTTCCGGGTGAACACAAGCCCGCGGTTACCGCCAAATAACAGTTCGCCGTTCTTTTTTTCCAGGAATGAAAAAGCCTCATTATGCATATTGTGCTTTAATGCATACTGGTTAAAAGCGGTTTTCCTGAATTTCAACAATCCCTCCCAGCTACCCACCCATATATTTTCTTCGGCATCTACCAGGGCCGTAACTGCATTATTGGTAGTATTTCCAAACGAAACAACCTGCTTTACAATTCCGTTATTAATTATGCCTACACCACTTGTTGTTAAAGCGTAAGATCTGTTGCGGCTGATAAATACGGTCCTGCCGATAAATGCTTCGGTTGAACCTGCAGTGATCTTTCCATTGATCATCTGCGCAGGGTGACGGTCAAGGCAATTCCAGAAAATACTGTCGGGTGTATAAGCCGCTACTGAGCGGACAGGCTGAACGGGGTCGGGGTTCAGCCAGGCTGTTTCATAACTGTTGGCATTAGCAGCTATTTTAAAAATGCCGTCATAAGACCCTGCATATATATTCTGTTTATTGTCTTCAGCAATACAAAAAACACGTTTTGTAAAAGATGCAAAAGGAGAAAGATCAATAACTCCCGTGTTGTTTTTATAAACATGCTGAATTTGCAGCCGGTTTATCATATACAGTGCATTCAGGTCTCCGGCCCATACATTTCCTGCTGCATCGGTCAGCAATGCTTCTACTGCCAAAGCGGTTCTGCTCTGAAGTTCCATTTTTTTTACTGCATTACCCTTTACAAAAAAAAGGCCTTTATCACCACCGATCCATATCCCGTTCAGGCTGTCCTGCGTAATGCACAGGATACGCCCTATCGATTCATTGGCAGTCGTGTACTGGTAATTGGTAAACCCGTATCCGTCATACACGGTTATGCCCAGCTCGGTTCCTATCCATAGTTTCCTGTCATTGCTTTGTGCAAGGGCATACACTTTGGATGACAACATACCATTACGGGTACCAAATGTTTCCAAAAGGTAATGGCCAGTCTGTGCTGTACTCTGTACAGACAATACTACAGTGACCATAAAAAACAATATGTATAAAAGGCGGATCATTTCCGGGTAAAAATATACATCCTTTTTCCGATTGTTTTGCCATTCGCTCATTCACACAACCGTTAACTAATTATTTGCCCGTTATCAGCCATACAATAAATGGCTGTACCCGTTGCCTTTTTAGCCATTGGCTGTACAGAAAGCAAAAAATAGATTTACGGAAGAAAAGCAACTTATGACGGCATACCATTTAATTGCCGAAAAGATTAATGATGTCAGAAGCGAAATGAGAAGTACGGGTTTATGGAAAACCGAAACCCCTGCATGGGTAAAAGAATTTGAAAAAAGAACCATCTCCAACCTGGAGGATTTCAGCGGGTGGCTGCAGTTCGTGTATTTACCCAACCGCATCCAGGAAGCAGAGAGCAGGCAGCCCGTCATTGAAAGAATATACATCGTACCCCAGGCGGTTAAATTTCTGGGCAGTGATCTAAAGAAGGGGAAGCTGCTGCAGTTACTGGTCGAACTGGATTCATTATCCTGAAAAAGAATTAAGCAGGCTCCGGGTAAAAAGTAAAAAGCCCACAGGTTTCAATGGCTATACAATTTGAACTGAAAATATTTCTAAAAAATAAACCATGAAAAAAGTATTTATTTATTTCCTGCTGACAACTGTATTTATTTCACCTGAAAATGCAACAGCTCAGAGTTTATCCGTAAATACGGATGGCAGTAATGCTGATGCAAGCGCTTTACTGGATGTAAAAAGTACAGCCAAAGGCATGCTCATACCCCGAATGAACAAGCTGCAAAGAAATGCCATTCCGGCACCGGCCACCGGGTTACTGATCTTTCAAAATGCGCCGGACAGTACAGGTTTTTATTTTTATAACGGTTCAGCCTGGTTGTGGTTGACTACAACCAGCCAGCAGGATACCATTGCCTGGAAAACAAAAGGCAATACCGGGCTTACAGATAACAGTCATTTTATAGGCACAATAGATAGTATACCATTTAACCTGAAGGTAAATAACCGGAAAGCAGGGCGGATCGATCATATCCTGTTCAATAGTTTTTGGGGTTACCAGTCGGGAAATGCGAACACTACCGGCAATCAAAATACTGCTACCGGAATGAACGGGCTCTATTCCAATACAACCGGATTCTGGAATACAGCCAATGGCATGAATTCACTTTGGAATAATACAACAGGAAATTATAATACTGCACAGGGCGCCTATTCGCTGAGTGCAAATGTAACCGGCACCAGCAATGCCGGTTTTGGAACAAATACACTTGCCTCAAATGTTGCGGGCAGTAATGCAACTGCCATTGGTATCAATGCAATGTATTATGCAAATAGCAGCACGGTCGCATTTACCAATAACAATGTGGCGGTTGGTTTTGAAGCGCTGAGGGGTTCACCAACGGCATCTGCAAATACCGGCACTTCGAATACGGCACTGGGTTATCAAACTTTATTAAATAATACAACCGGGAATCAAAATACAGCTACCGGCATGAATGGGCTTTATTCCAACACGATCGGAATATGGAATACAACTTCAGGAATGAACTCACTGTTCTTTAATACAACCGGTAATTATAATTCAGCTTTCGGCGCATATTCGCTTAATAACAATACTACAGGTACCAGCAATACCGGTTTTGGGGCGAATACGCTTGGAACCAATGTAGCAGGCAGTAATGCCACTGCTATTGGTACCAATGCCATGTACTTTGCAAACAACACAGCCACCCCTTTTACCAATACCAATGTAGCTGTTGGTTATGAGGCACTGAGAGGTTCACTCACCATATCAGCCAATACAGGTTATAGTAATACTGTACTGGGTTATCAGTCAATGCTTAACAACGCTGCCGGCTATTCGAATATCGCCATTGGGAATAAGACACTTTACAATAACAGCAGCGGTAACATGAATACGGCTATGGGCGACTCAGCACTTTTTACCAATACCACCGGGTACTGGAATACGGCATCAGGAAGAATGACACTTGTATCCAATGTGAATGGTATTGCAAATACCGCTTCCGGAATGCAAACCCTATTTTACAATATTGACGGATCCTGGAACACTGCCAACGGATGGAATTCACTTTTTAATAATATTTCCGGATCCCACAATACAGCTAGCGGCATGAATGCACTCTTCTCCAATACAACAGGTGACCGTAATACATCCTGTGGAGTACAGGCATTGTATACAAGTGTAGCCGGAAACAATGCAACGGCTGTTGGATACAATGCCATGCGGAATACCAATAATACCGCTACGGGGTATACGAATAATAATGTGGCCCTGGGTTATGAAGCACTTAGGGGTTCAGCAACAGCTGCTGCCAACACGGGGTTATTTAATACGGCCATTGGATACCAATCATTATTAAATAATACTACCGGCCAGCAAAATACAGCTACCGGAATGAATGGACTTTATTCAAACACTATCGGGAGCTATAATACAACCTATGGAATGAACGCTTTATGGCTGAATACAACGGGGAACCTTAATTCAGCTTTCGGCGCTTATTCATTTGAAAATAATGTTACTGGTTCCGGTAATGTTGGTATAGGCACCAGTACACTCAGAACTAATGTTGCGGGTAACAATGCTACCGCAATCGGCACCAATGCCATGTACTATGCCAACAATACGGCCACTCCTTATACAAATAACAATGTGGCTGTTGGCTTTGAAGCATTGATGGGTTCACCTACTGCTTCGGCAAATACGGGTACTGCCAATACAGCCCTCGGTTATCGGTCATTATTAAATAATACCAGCGGCCAGAATAATACAGCAAGTGGATACCTCTCCCTTCGGGATAATACAATTGGAGACTACAATACTGCCAACGGATACGCCTCTCTTTATCCTAATACAACAGGGAACTACAATACTGCCAACGGAGCCGCCACTCTTTATTCCAATACAACAGGAGGCAACAATACCGGCACCGGATATTATTCACTTGGTAATAATATAACAGGAAACTACAATACTGCCAATGGAGCATTTGCACTTTTATCAAATGTAGCAGGAAACTTTGGTACGGCTATTGGCTACGCTTCCATGTATTATGCCAATAACACAGTTACTCCTTTTACCAATAGAAATGTGGCTGTTGGGAATGAGGCATTAAGAGGCTCAATCACTGCTTCAGCAAATACAGGAAATGATAATACTGCAATTGGTTTCCAGTCTTTAGAAAATAATACCACCGGATCCGAAAATACTGCTATAGGATCTCATTCGCTTAACAACAATACACAGGGATTAAGAAATGTTGGTTTGGGTTACATGACACTGTTTACCAATAATCTCGGAGATGATAATTGTGCAGTAGGGTACAATGCTTTAACCCTTGCTTCCGGTTCTCAAAATACTGCAATAGGCAGTTTTGCCATGGAGTCCAATACCTCCGGTCAAAATAACACAGCTATGGGGCATCAAAGTTTAGGTGCAAATGTTGGCGGCTCATTTAATACATCTATAGGCAGAGGTTCACTTGCAAATACTACGTCTTCAAGTTTTAATACCGTACTGGGCTACGCTGCCGGCAATAGTTTCAACAATGGGAACAGCAATACATTTATAGGGTATAACAGCGATGCAAGCGGCGCAGCCTATACCAATTCAATGGCCCTTGGTAACGGCTCATTGGTAACAGCAAGCAACCGGGTACGTATCGGCAATACATCCATTACACAAATTGGCGGCGAAGTTGGCTGGAGTACATTAAGCGACGGGCGTTTCAAAAAAAATATTCAACCCTCTTCGCTTGGCCTGGGTTTTATCCTCAAACTGAACCCGGTAACCTATCAATTAACGGATAAAGGACAGGAAGGAAATATGTATACCGGCCTGGTGGCACAGGATGTTGAAAAAATTCTGCAGGAATATACTGCAGGTTTCAGTGCAGTAACAAAACCCGAAAATGAAACAGACAGGTATGCGATCCGGTATGCCGATTTTGTAATGCCACTGATCAATGCGATCAAAGAACAGCAGAAACAGATCGATGAGTTAAAAGTATTGGTCAATAAAATGAATACCGGTACTGTTATAAAATAACAAAGATGCATTCACCTGAATTTGATTTGGATGGCAAACTTCTGATTGCAGGCTGATCATTTACCGATCACATAGATCACCGAACTGCATTTGCGGGTATTGCCCCATGCCTGCAGGTTTGAAAGAAAGCCATTCAGCAGGGCCTTAACAATATTGCCTTTACCGTTCTTATATTGTTCACTCAGCATGCTCACATAAAAACTGTCGTACCACATAGGTTTAACCCCGGTGAGTTTGAGTCCATGCATCGATAATAATTTTTCCATACCCTGCGGCGAAAAATGATACAGGTGCCTGGGTACATCATAGGCTGCCCAGTTTGATGTATATTTTGCTGCATCACGCGAAGTGTAATTGGGCACGGCTATGAACAGTTTCCCGTTTGCTGCAAGTACGTCTGCGATCTGCTTCATGTAGCCATGCAGGTCATGCACATGCTCCAGCACATGCCACATGGTAATGGCATGATACGATGAGGGAGCCAGTTCAAATAAACGGCCGGGTTCCTCTGGATGTATTTGATATAATTCAGCGGCTTTTGCCCGGGCAACAGCATCGGGTTCAAGCCCGGTAATTTCCCAGGCAGCTTCCTGCATCGTATGCAGGAATGCGCCGGTACCGCAACCAATGTCAAGTATCCTGCCATGCTTCATTCGGGTTTCACTGATCACCAGCCTTTTTTTAGCGCCCAATGTTCTTTTACGCACCAAATGATACAGGCTGTTGATGATCCCTTTTTTGGTATCGCTGTGTGATATATAATTTTCTGATGCATAATAAGCCCCGATGGCATCCTGCGATGGTACATCCTGTGTAAAGCGGGTGCTGCATGCATTGCATTCCCAGATAGAAAATTTTGCTTTTGAAACAGTATGGTCTTTGGCTGTAAGTTGCTCCCGGATCAATTCGCTTTTACAAACCGGGCAATGCTGATAATGGATCATGAATGAATTATATTTTTATGGCATTACCAAATGCTGGTGTACCATTCAGTTGGTTCAAATATATAATAACCAGCAGCAAACCAATTACACCCAGCACAATGGCCCATATCCACCAGCGGTCCTTAACTTCCGGGGAAACAGTATAAAATTCTGTCATGATAGTGCTGGTTGTTTCCCGGTCTCCTACCAGGATCTGGTGCTCTGCATCCGGGTGTATCACCCTTTCGGCATATACCGGTTGCAAAAAAGATGCGGGCAGTTCTTCCGGTTTAAAACTGACCTTACCCGATCCATCCACCATGAAATTTCCAACATGTGCCAGTTTTACCGTGGACTGTTCTTTCATTTGCTTTTTAAGGTCATTACAAAAATGATCCAGCGCCTGTGATACTGAATAAGTATCCTCACCTGAAACGGTTGCAATATATTTCACCAAACCGGTTGCATCTGATTCTTTATTCTCCAAACGGATAACCGGTTTTGGTGCAGTGATCTGTTTTCCTGCAAAATCCGCTTCGGCGCCGGCCTTAACAACAGAGAGCGTACCCAGACCGGGCAACGGGCATGTTTTATTTTGAAAAAGATAAGAAGCTATTTGTTCCTGCATGATGTGATGGACTGCCTGTTAACAGTGCCGCAAAGATATGCCCTTGAACTGAGCCATGCAAATGCTGTCGCCTTACGGAATGATCAGGCTGACCCGGCATAAAAAACCGGCCAATGCAAGCATCAGCCGGTAGCAATAGCAGTTGGTTTAAAAATTTACCCGTACACCACCCACCAGGTTCAGTCCATATACTTCATAATTGTGCCAGCGCTGGTATTTGGTATTGAAAATATTATTCACATCCAGCCAGGCACTGAACATGTTGTTGATCTTGAATTCTGTACCGGCACTGAAATCAGAACCGGGTAAATAGGGCTTGCTTATATTTCCCTTTTCGAGGTAATGGCTGCCGCCGAATGCATAAAAATCGGCTTTCAGCAATACCTGCTTAAATGCCCACCAGCGTAGTGAACTCGTGAATTCCATCGGAATGGTATGCCATGCTTTGGCATTGTCCTTCATGCCGGTGTAACCATTTAAGGTAACGCCCGCCGTTACCGTAAATTTTTCCTTATTGATATAACTGACATCGCCGTGTATCCTGAAATTATTAACCCGGCTTTCATTACTGATCAAGAATGATTTGTTGTCGGTGGCCGTATCGTTTATAAAGAAAGGCAGGTTGTTGTAGGTAACATAACCGGCCTTGGCATTGAAGTTGAAATGTTTACCGATCGTGGCTTTGATCCCCCCGTAATATTCCGTCTCCCGGGTATTCAGTTGTGCATTCATCGTTTGCAGGTAAGGGTTTATTTCAGACAGGTTGCGGTAGGTGTTCTTGGTATAACGCCCGATCCAGCCCGCCTGGAAAGCGATCACGTTCTCCATGAGCTGTGCTTCGGCAAAAACATTGGGCAGCCACACAAAATTACCGTTATCCCAGGTGGGCGTTAACCCACCGTTGATGCTGAAACGCGGGGTAGAAAATACCAGTGAGGGCGACACCTGGAATACATTGTTATTGAACTTTACATTGGCAGGCATTAAATTTTTTGTGCTGTATGCCGTAATATCTGCCCTGGCTTCCAGCCTGAAAGCAAATGCTTCGCCGAATTGCTTTTCTACAGGCGCTGTAAGGATGAAACTGGTCTCGGTCAGTTTATTGACATTGGTGAAATGACTGATCTCCAGGTTCGGATCATAATTGATACCAAATTCACCTGTGGTTGTATTGCGTATGCCCAGTTTTACCGCAAAATCCTGGAACTGCTGCCGCACATCCTTTTTGGTGTATTTGTACAAAGCTGTATCATAACCATATAGAAATTGTTCCCGCATCCTTGCCGTAACGCCGGCATACACTTCATTGCCCGGTAAAAAATAACTGCCATTTGCCTTTACCTGTAAACGTGAGTAATCCTGGTACACCAGTTTTCCCTTTGAAGAAATATAATCAGCATACACATTGGCCAGGAACTGTTTGCCGTCGCCAAAGCTGAATCCTGCACTTACATACGGTGTGCTCAGGTTGCCATAACCCACTTTTACAAAATTCCGCAAACCCAGGTACAGGTTGGTATCCTGTTCCAGTGCCAGTGGCTGCAGGGGTATAGGCTGGTATGCATAAAATAAATTCTGCGCCGGTATATTATATGTTAAAGCAGGCACTGTGGTATCTGCAACCAGGTGCGAAGCCGAAAAATTAATTTTAACCGCATTGCGCAATACCGGTTTATACACCGAATTGATATCAATGGTGGATGTTTTTTTAGTGGTATCCTTTTTTTGTGCCGTAGCAGCAATGGGCAATAAGCAATTGGCAATGAGCAACAGCGAAAAGGCAACTACTATCTTTCTGCTGACAACCGGGTTATATTTTTTATTATTGATCATTGAATGTTTTTTATTGAATTATTTTATTTTTTTTGAACATGGTACACGCCTAAAGGCATGTCCCAGGAACACGCCGTTAGTCGTGTTCCTACCCTCCTACTTTACTCACTTCTTTCTCCTCCGCAATGGCCCTGTCCAGCTTTTGTTGTGCTTCCATTTTCAGTTCGGGTATCGCTGCATTCTTTGCCACGCTTTCGTATGTTGCCTTTGCATTGAAATAATCTTTCTGCTGCATAAAAATATCACCCAGTAAAATATAACTTTTGGTTACCCAGTTATCATAACTGCCTGTTTCCTTAATTACCGCCAGTGCCGACTTTTCAGCAGCAGCCAGGCTGCCCATGCTGAACTGGCAATTGGCGGTCTCGTACCGGGCCTCTGCGCCCCAGGCGGCCTTGTTTATGGCAGCAGTTGATTTGAAGGAAGTTATAGCGGCGGGGCAATCATTATTAACCTGCTGTGATTTTCCCAAAACCAAAAAGGCTACAGACTTATCATCGGTACTGATGCCTTTTTTGGTAAGTAGTTTTTTGGCAGCATCATTTGCCTGTGCATATTCCTTCAACTGGTAATAACAGCGCACCAGGCCACGCAGTGCCTCCAACTGGTTATCCTGGTTAACGGCACCTGTTGTCAGTGCTTCAAAATATTTTTTGGCCCTGGCATAATCCTTCATTTCAAAATAACTGATCCGTGCTGCTTCCAGCGTGGCTTTTTCAAAGAAACGGTTAAGGCCTTTGCTGCTTACATAATCATAACCGGTCAACGCATTCTGAAAATCTTTGGCCGCATTATAACATTCGCTGCTGAAATAGTTTGCTTCCAGCACATAGGCGCCGCCAGGGAATCTTGACATATAGTTCTTAAACCCGGCAAGGGCAGCGTTGCAGTCATTGGCATTGTATTTTAAAGCTGCCGAAGTGTAGGTCAGGGAATCAGCTTCATTCACAGAAATATTTTTTCCGCTGCGGCGCATCATTTCTATGTATTCATCGGGCCTGCCCGTTTCTACATAAATATTTTTCATGATGCCGGTTGCGTCATCTGCTTCGGGCGACTGCGGGTATTTTTGAACCAATGCCTGGTAATTGGCCAGTGCTTCATCATACTTATCAGTATTGTAATACACCAAACCCAGTTTCAGGTAAGCCATTGGCTTTAACCCCCCTGCAGCCGGATCGTTCAATACATTATTGAGATAAGGAACGGCAGACAGGAATTTCTCATCAGCGATATAGGTCAGTGCGATCTCCATATTCACATCCGGTACCAGGTTGCTGTTGGGATATTGTTTCAGCAGGGTATTCAGCGTACTGATCTTACCGGCAGAACTTTTTACCCCGGCGATAAGAGATCTTTGAAACATGGCATAATCACTCTGAGGAAGGGCATTATTGATCACGTGTTCGTACATGCTGTTTGCTTTTGTAAAATCCGAATTCATAAAATAACAATCAGCACTGCGCACATAGGCATCCTGCTCCATGGGCGGCGATGTAACGGTAACTGTTTTGGCTACCTGCTCAAAATAACCCAGCGCTTTGGAGTAATTTTCCTTTTGCAGCCAGCTGTAACCCAGGTCGTAACTGGCTGTGTTCTTATTGGCCTCTCCCTGTGCCGGCACATTGGCCTGCAGGTAAAAACTCAGGTATTTAATAGCATTGTCGTATTCTTTATTTCGGTATGCGATCTCACCCTTCCAGAAATTGGCATAAGGCGTAACGGCGGATGCCGGCAGTGAAAGCACTTTTGTAAACAGGTCATCGGCCCTTTTTATTTGCTGGTCGTTCACGTATTCCACAGCACGCCCGTATAAAATGCGCGGGTATACTTTCTGCATGGCTGCTGTCGGTTTATCAAAGGATTCGTACAGCTGCAGGGCATCGGCAAAATTGTTGGTATTGGCCAGCAGGCTAACCAGGATCTCTTTGGCCTCGGTATCATACTCACTGTTGGGATAATCGCTCAGGTATTTTTTCATTTCGCCCAGTGCAATATCCTGGTAGCCCAGCTCGTACGAAAGTTTGGCATAATTGAAACGGGAGATCTGCTGCTGCAGTTTATTGGAATTGTTATACGCACTGTACTGGAAAGCATTGCGGGCATTGGCTTTCTGGTTGGTACGCAGGTAACAATCGCCCAGCAGGTACATGCTGTTTTGCCCCATCGAATCCTTTTCGGTACTCAGCTGTTTAAATCCTTCAATGGCCTTTTCGAGCCGGTTTGCATCATAATAACAGTAACTCAGTTCATACATGATCTCCTTGCTCACCTTATCACTGCTGTTCACATATGCTTCCAGCAGCGGCAATGCCTTCTGGTAATTTTTCTTTTCAAAATACAACTGGCCGATCAGCAGGTTCATTTCCTTCTGGTAATACAGGGTACCCGGCCGGCCCAGTACACTTTCACCGTAACGCAACGCCTCTTCTTTCTTACCCTGGAAATAATAGATCTCGGCAATATAATAAGGCACTACACCTTTATAATCTTCATGCGTTTCCACCAGTTTAAAAGAACGCAGGGCCTCTTTAAAATTTTTATCATAATAACTGATGAAGCCGTAGTAGTAATTGGCAGGAATATAATATTTGTTGTCCGGCATCTGCTGTATCTCGTCAAACAAAGGTTTGGCTTCGGCAAACTGTTTCAGGTTGAAATAACTGTAAGCCCTTTCAAACTTGGCATCACCTATTTCATCATTGCTCAAATTTTCAAGCCCTGCCCTTTCGTAATAATTAATGGCATTCGTAAAATCTTCTTTAATGAAATAAAATTTTGCCAGGTGGTAACTTAATAACTGCCGGCGGGGCTCATTGTTTACCACGCTGATATAATGCCGTGCATCCTGTTCCGCTTTGGGTTCTTTCAGTTTCAGCCGGCAAACGATATAATAATAATTTACATCGTCGTTGATGTAGGTATGGTCGCTGACCGGGTTATCCGGGTTTGC
>CAZBIK010000006.1:0-30417 GCA_964491955.1 uncultured Ferruginibacter sp. | reverse complement strand
AAAGAAAAGATATTCAGTTGAAAAGCCCGGTAAAAATTTAAGAATTAACCGACCTGGTACCCTTGGCAAACAGGCATTAAACAATAAAGGATGAAAAAATTATTATCAATACCTGTTATATTTCTTTCCATGATAAACCTGGCCGGCGCCCAGGGTAAACAGGAAGGCGCAGTTGCAAATGCAGTTGAGCAATTGCGTAAAGCAATGGTTGATGCAGATTCAGTAATGCTGGATAAACTCGTATCTGCAAAATTAAGTTACGGGCATTCCAACGGTAACCTCGATGATAAAACGATATTCATCCGTAAACTGGTATCCCGCAGCAGTGATTTTGTAACACTGGCATTTGAAGAACAAACGATCGTTGTTGAAAAACATGTAGCCATGGTGCGGCATAAACTGCATGCAAAAACAAACGATAATGGCAAGCCCGGGGAGGTGCACCTGGCCGTTTTGCTGGTCTGGCAAAAACAGCGTGGGGACTGGAAATTACTGGCCCGGCAGGCAGTAAAAATTCAATAAGAACCGGGTTATAAAAAACGGTATCGTTATCGGGAACGATTGCGTAAATAAACATGTTTTAAAGGCCGTTTTACTAATGATAATGTGGCTAAATTGGTAAACGAAACGATTGATTGCAATGAATATTTCTTCACTTTTTAACCTTACAGGCAAGACCGCTTTGGTAACCGGTTGCAATAAAGGCATTGGCAAAGCTATGGCTGTTGCATTGGCCGAAGCCGGAGCAGGCATCATCGGTGTTTCGGCCAATATGCCGCTTTCAGGCAGTGATGTTGAAAAGGAGATCATTGCTGCAGGCAGTTCATTCAAACCTTATCAATGCGATTTCAGCAACCGGCAATCACTTAAGGATTTTATTGAAATAGTTATTGCAGAAAATGCCCAGATAGATATTCTCGTTAACAATGCCGGGATGATCCTGCGTAATCCCGTTGCCGAACACAGTGATGAATACTGGGATAAAGTGATGGCCGTAAACCTGGATGCACAATTCATCCTGACAAGGGAGATCGGGAAAAAAATGATCGGGCAGGGCTCCGGAAAAATAATTTTCACTGCATCCTTATTGAGTTTCCAGGGAGGTGTTTTTGTTCCCGGCTATGCAGCCAGTAAAGGCGCCATTGCCAGTTTGATTAAAGCATTTGCCAATGAATGGGCATCAAAAGGCATCAATGTAAACGGGATAGCCCCTGGATATATTGCCACAGACAATACCGAGGCATTGAGAAACGACCCGGAACGCAGCCGTTCAATATTAAGCCGCATACCTGCTAACAGGTGGGGACAACCGGAAGATTTTAAAGGTGTCACTGTTTTCCTGGCAAGCGCCGCCAGCGATTATGTGAACGGAACCATTGTGGTTGTTGATGGCGGGTGGATGGGGAGATAACAATAGGCAATGGGCAATTTGCAAATTACAAATTGTCCCATAGGGACACGAGGTTGGTAGAAATTTAATGATAAATTATTTAAAAAGTTCCGTAGGAACGCAACAAAAATAAAATGCAGATCAGATTTCACAACAGCACCACAGAGGTCAGCAGGATGAATACAGCAGAATTGCGCAGCAATTTCCTGGTTGAAAAAATGATGCAGGCAGATGAGTTAAAAATGCTGTACACCCATTATGACCGTATGATCATTGGCAGCACAATGCCGGTGAACAAAACCATTGCATTGCCAACATATAATGCATTGAAAGCAAAATTCTTCCTGGAGAGAAGGGAACTGGGTATAATAAATGTGGGCGGGGAAGGGGAAGTAAAAGTTGACGGAAAGGTTTATAATTTGAATAAACTGGATTGCCTCTATGCCGGAAAAGGAAGCGAAAAAGTTTCGTTTAAAAGCAAAAAGAAAGATGACCCGGCAAAATTTTATTTACTGTCTGCACCGGCCCATCATAGCTATGCAACCAGGTTAATGAAAAAAGAAAAAGCATCACCTGTAGAAATGGGTGCCGCAACCACAGCCAACCGGCGTACCATTTACAAATACATTCATGCCGGGGGTATCAAAAGCTGCCAGCTGGTGATGGGACTAACCCTGTTACAGGAAGGAAGCGTTTGGAATACCATGCCAACCCATGTGCATGACCGCAGAATGGAAGCCTATTTTTATTTTGATGTTCCTCAAAATCAAAAAGTAATTCATTTGATGGGCGAACCCGGAGAAACAAAACACCTGGTGGTGAATAATGAAGAAGCTGTCATTTCGCCGCCCTGGAGCATCCACAGCGGATGCGGCACCAGCAATTATGGTTTTATCTGGGGCATGGGCGGAGAGAATGCCGATTATACCGATATGGATATGGTTAATATAAATGATTTAAAATAATCCTGCCGGTGGTTTTAAACCCTGCAGCGTTTGAAAAAAAGCAGCGGTTAAAATAAAAAAATAAAAAAGTGAAAAAAATAATCTTCATAACATCACTCATCATCAGCAGCCTTGCCTTTTTTGTGCCCGGTAAAAAGCCAACCATCTTTTTAATTGGCGACAGCACCATGGCCAATAAACCGCTTATCGACAATCCTGAATATGGCTGGGGGCAACTGTTCCCAAAATACATGACCGGCGAAGTGGAGATACAGAACCATGCAGTGAACGGCCGGAGCACCAAAAGTTTCTTAAAGGAAAAGCGCTGGGATACCGTGATGAGCCGTATCAAAGAAGGTGATTTTGTATTAATACAATTTGGCCACAATGATCAGAAAGTTACAGACAGCAACCGTACAGCACCGGCTCATACTTTGTATAAAGAGAACCTGGTACGTTATGTAAATGATACCCGGAGTAAAGGGGCTACACCCATTCTCATTACACCGGTCATGCGGAGGAAATTTGATGCTACCGGAAAATTTGTTGACCAGATGGGCGATTACCCGGGCGTTGTAAAGGAAGTAGCATCCATGCTGAAAGTGTTGATGATCGACCTGCACAAAAGCAGCGAAAGTATGATCATTAAAGAAGGCGTTGAAAACAGCCGGCGTTTCTTTTTGAATATCCCGCCAGGTCATTTCAGGGATTATAAAGGAAAAGCAGAAGACAATACACATTTCAGCTATTATGGCGCATCTTCGGTTGCTTCACTGGTATGTATGGCCATTAAGGAACAGAACCTGCCATTGGCTAAATTTTTAAAGCCATCCGACTTTAAAGAGAAATATGCTTTTGAGTTACCTAAAATTTATACCCCGCATTTTAAAAAAGATACGTTCAACATCATGCAATTCGGTGCGGTGGCTGATGGCATGACATTAAATTCATCTGCCATCAACAAAGCCATTGACGCATGTGCCCAAGGTGGTGGCGGCACCGTTTTAATTCCAAAAGGCTCTTATGTTACTGGTCCAATTATCATGAAAAACAACATCAACCTGCATCTTGCCAAAGGTGCATTGGTGATCTTTAGTTCCGACTTTAACCAATATCCTTTGGTTGTCTCCTCTTTTGAAGGAGTTGACGCAGCAAGATGCCAGTCGCCGGTTGTAGCAGAAAATCTGGAAAATATTGCTATAACCGGCCAGGGCATTATGAATGGCAATGGCTATTACTGGCGGCCTGTGAAAAAAGATAAGTTCACCGAAAGCCAGTGGAAGAATCACCTGAAAGATTATGGTGGTGTTTTAACAGCCGACAAAAAAATGTGGTACTCATCAGAAAAGGCACTAAAAGGATCGTTAACCAATAATATCGGCAAACTCATTGATGGTAAAAAGCTCAGCGACTTTGAAGATATTAAGGATTTTCTCCGTCCCAATATGATCCGCATTTACAATTGTAAGAATATTCTGCTGCAGGACATCACTTTTGAAAATTCGCCTGCCTGGACAACCCACCTGATGATGAGTGAACACATCACCCTGAAGAATGTGAAAGTCAAAAATCCATGGTACGGCACCAATACCGATGCGCTGGACCTGGAAAGTTGTAAAAATGCCCTGGTGGAAGATTGCAATTTTGATACCGGCGATGATGGGATCACCATCAAAAGCGGCCGCGATGCAGAGGGCAGGAAACGGGGCATGCCCACACAGGATATCATTGTAAACAACTGTATCGTTTACCGCTCCCACGGCGGGTTTGTTGTGGGCAGCGAAATGAGTGGTGGCGCCAACAACCTGTTTGTAAGCAACTGCACTTTCATCGGCAGCGATATCGGCCTTCGGTTTAAAACAACCCGGGGACGTGGGGGCGTGGTTGAAAATATTTATGTGAACAATGTGAATATGATGAACATTCCTGCAGAAGCCATTCTTTTTGATATGTATTATATGGCAAAGGACCCGGTGGTGCTGGCCGGCGAAAAACGGGAACCGCCAACAGTTGAATTTAAAAAAGTGGATGAAACCACGCCGCAGTTCCGCAATTTTTATTTCAGGAATATTACCTGCAATGGTGCAGCCAAAGGGATATTTGTACGGGGTATACCCGAAATGCACATTAAAAATATATTGATCGAGAACGCTGTATTGCAGGCTGATGATGGTATTGATATACAGGAGGCATCCGGGATCACGCTTAACAATATTACGATGATCAGTAAAAACACCAACCCGGTTCTGTATGTTTTAAACAGCGATCAAATTATGATCGATCAATTAAAATATAAAGACGGGGCCGATGTGCTGGCACAGGTACAGGGCGACAGGACAAAGGAGATCTCCATTTTAAATACTGATGTGGGAAAGGCAAAACAAAAACTGGTTGCCGGTTTTGGCGCTGCTGATGCAACGGTTACCTGGGCCAGGCAACCGGTTGCAGAACCAAAGAAAAAGAATGTAAAGTCAAAGAAAGATAAATGAAAAAATGTATTGCCATAGTTGTTTTAGTTGTGTTTTTGTGTTCAGCAAATGCACAGCAGAAATCGTATTCCCAGCAGATGGCCCTTACTGCCATGAACCTTTGGCCCGATTCTTTTAAACTGAAACCGGGTAATGCAAGATGGAGTTATGACCAGGGTGTGATCCTGAAAGGTATTGAAGGCGTTTGGAAACTGTATGGCGATCCTTATTATTTTAATTACATACAGCACAGCATGGATTTTTATGTACGGGACAACGGTACCATAAAAGATTATAAAAGGGAGGAATTTAATATTGACCATACCAACAACGGGAAAGTGTTGATGATGCTGTATAATGTTACCGGCAGGGAAAAATATAAAAAGGCCATTGACGGTATCCGCAGCCAGTTTGATGATCACCCGCGTACGAAAGAAGGCGGGTTCTGGCATAAAAAGATCTATCCCTGGCAGGTATGGCTCGATGGATTATACATGGGACAGCCATTTTATGCCGAGTATGCAAAATGGGCCAGGCAGGATTCCGTATTTGATGATATTGCCCGGCAGTTCATCAATATCGAACGCCACACCCGTGATGCAAAAACAGGATTGCTGTATCATGGCTGGGATGAAAGCAGGGAACAGAAATGGGCCAACCCGCAAACTGGCAATTCACCGCATTTCTGGGGAAGGGCCCTGGGCTGGTTCGGCATGGCGATGGTAGATGTGCTGGATCATTTCCCGGATAACCATCCGGGTAAGGATTCCATCATAGAGATACTGAACCGATTTACCAAAGCAGTGACACAGGTACAGGACAAACGATCCGGTTTGTGGTATGATATTGTGGATATGGCAGACCATCCTAAAAATTATAAAGAAGCTTCTGCATCCTGCATGTTGGTGTACACGATCGCCAAAGCGGTGCGTAAGGGTTATATTCCTGCCGCTTATGCTAAAAATGCAAAAAAGGGATATGCCGGTATCATCAGGGAATTTATTGAAGTGGACGCCAACGGGCAAACGAATTTAAAAGGCACCGTTAGTGTTTCCGGCCTGGGCGGTAAGCCTTACCGGGATGGCAGTTTTGATTATTATATGAGCGAACCGGTGATCGTTAACGACCCCAAGGGTATGGGCGCTTTTATTTTAGCCAGCGTGGAAATGGAAATGGCTGCATTGCCGAAACCCGGTAAAAGCAAACAGGTGGTACTCGACTATCATTATAACAACGAATGGAAAAAGAACCGTTATGGCATTCATGCCCGACATCATTATACCTGGGATGAAATGGACAATGGTGGTTTCAGCCTATTTGGAAATATCTGGGAAGCCTATGGCGCAAAAATAACAGGGCTGGAAACTGTACCAACAGCAGAGCGTTTAAAGAATGCTTCAGTGTATATCCTGGTTGATCCGGATCACTATAAAGACTCACCTGAACCTGCATACATGGATGAAACCGCAGCAACAGCCATCGCTGGCTGGGTAAAAAAGGGGGGTGTATTATTACTGATGACCAATGATTCGGCCAATTGCGACCTCCAGCATTTCAATACCCTGTCGCAGAAATTTGGCATCAGCTTTACGGATAAGGGCCGTAATATGGTTAAGAACAATATGTATGAAACAGGGGCTGTTTACAATTCCCCTTCCAACCCTGTTTTTAAGCAGACCAGAAAAATGTTCCTGAAAGAGATCAGTGTGCTGGATCTAAAAGCACCGGCTGTTCCGGTAATAACTCAGGATGGCGATGTGATCTTTGCCATGGCTAAATACGGCAAAGGCACTGTACTGGCACTGGGTGATCCCTGGATCTACAACGAATATCTAGACGGAAGAAAGATCCCCGCTGAATTTGAAAATTTTAAAGCAACAAATGAAATGGTTCAATGGTTATTAACCAAAGCTAAAAAAAGATAATGGGTCAGCTAAAGAGCATATTAATAATTATTGCTGCAGTATTTTTTGCGGCATCCACATTGTTTGCACAAAGCGACCTGGTGGTTGCGCAGGATGGTACCGGTGATTTTAAAAGCATTCAGGAAGCCATCAACAGCCTGCCTGCAGATGCGGCAGCAGAACGCATCATATTTATAAAGAATGGGATTTACCGTGAAAAGATATTTATTGATAAGGGTTTCATCACGTTAAAGGGAGAGAACCGGGAAAAGACCATTATCCGGGTTGCCGTGGCGAGGGACGAATGGCGTTGTGAAAACCCGGATGATTATGGTACAGCCACCATCAATTTAAAAGGCAGTGATATTACAATACTGAATTTATCTTTCATCAACAGTTATGGTAAGGATAATTCTTCCGATAAAACAATTGCCTGTACCAATGATGGATCCGGTACAAAAACGATCAGGCCCGGCGGGCACCAGATGGCACTCCGTTCATTTCAGACAACCCGGCTCAAAGTGATCAACTGCATATTCAGGGCATATGGCGGCGACACCGTCAGCCCCTGGAATACGGAAGACGGCATGTTTTATTTTAAAGACTGCATTATGGAAGGGGGAGTGGATTTTTATTGTCCACGGGGATGGGCATACGCAGAAAACTGCACTTTCATCTGCCGCAATAAGGAAGCCGCCATCTGGCACGACGGCAGCCGGCATGAAGATTCAAAGACCGTATTGGTGAATTGTACATTTACCGGCGATGAAGGGTTTGGCCTGGGGCGATATCACCGGGATGCACAGTTCTATCTCATTGGCTGCAGCTTTGATAAAAATATGGCCGATGCGGATATCTTTCAACGGGTGGTTGTTCCGCCCAATGTAATTCAATGGGGCAGGCGTGTTTATTATTACAACTGTTCACGCAAAGCGGGTAATTATAAATGGTTTGCCGATAATTTACCGGCAAATACTGATCCCGGAAAAATTACGGCTGCCTGGACATTTCGGAATAAATGGAACCCGGCCAATGAAAAAACAGAAATTGATGCAGCTGCCCTGGATTCAGAAAAAGAAGCAGTATCCGCGGTAAAAACAGCTGCCGTCATAAATAATTCTGCTATTGATCCTGTTGCAGAAAATATGTTGTTGTACCAGCGCAGCAACGGTGGCTGGCCAAAAACTGTTTTTAAAGGCGCAAGGGTTGATTATAAAAAGGAACTCAGTCATGAAGAAAAAAATGAACTGCGTGCAGGTTTTGCTGCAGGTAAAGATGCTACCATCGACAACGGGGCTACCACCCGGGAGATCCGGTACCTGGCCAATGCCTATAAGCAGACAAACAACCCCGCTTATTTAACTGCTGCGAAAAAAGGGATTGATTATTTGTTGAAAGCACAATATGCAAACGGCGGCTGGCCGCAGTTTTATCCCGATTTCAGTAATTACCGCAGCCAGGTCACTTTCAACGACAATGCCATGGTGAATGTGCTGAATGTATTGTATGATGTGGTGTATAAAAAAAATGACCTGGAAGTCATTGATGAAGACTATGCCGACAAATCTGTGGATGCGATTGTAAAAGGAGTGCAATGTATTTTGAAAACACAATTGAAACAAAAAGGCAGGCTTACTGCCTGGTGTGCTCAATACAATGCTCAAACTTTGCAGCCGGAGATGGCCAGGAATTTTGAACTGGTTTCATTAAGCGGAAGCGAATCGGTGGGTATTGTTCGTTTTTTAATGCAGATCGAGAAACCTTCTGCTGCCATCATTGAATCAGTGCAAGCTGCGGTTGACTGGTTTGAAAAAGTGAAAATTACCGGTTTCAAATATGTTGATATAACGGCTCCGGCAGAAAAAAGCGGGAAGGACAGGATATTATTACCCGACAGCAACGGGGTGGTTTGGGCAAGATTTTATGATGTGGAAACCAATGAACCGTTTTTTGCCGGCAGGGACAGCCGGCGGCACAGGTCTTTATCCGAAGTGGAGAATGAAAGGAGGATCGGTTATGCCTGGTACGGAACCTGGCCATTAAAATTATTGAAGACAGAATACCCCGGGTGGAAAATAAAGTGGGCCGTAAATCATTGAAATATTGAATTACATTTTTAAAGGATCATTATGTGGCTATCAAAATATAATCTTAAAAATATAAATACCAACAGGGCCCTGGTACCCGACCAGGCTTTATTTGACCTGCCCGAAAAGGTATTGCAGTTTGGCACAGGTGTGTTGTTACGCGGTTTGCCCGATTATTTTATTGATAAAGCCAACAGGCAGGGCATATTCAACGGCCGTATTGTTGTTGTAAAATCAACGGACGGCGGCGATGCCACTGCATTTGAAAAGCAGGACGGTATCTATACCATTTGTGTTCGGGGAATTGAGGCTGGAATAAAGCAGGAAGAGAATATCATTTGCACGGCAGTGAGCAGGGTGCTTTCCGCAAAAAATGAATGGAACAAGATCCTGGAATGTGCCCACAACCCTCAACTGAAAATTATTATTTCCAATACCACGGAAGTGGGCATTGAACTGGTGCAGGATGACATCCGCCGTTATCCGCCGGTATCTTTTCCGGGAAAGTTACTGGCATTTTTATACGAACGTTTTAAAGCCTTTGAAGGCAGTAAGCAATCGGGCATGGTGATCGTGCCTACAGAACTGATCGTGGACAACGGGAAAAAACTGGAATCCATTGTTACAGAACTGGCTTACCTGAATGGCCTGAAGGAATCTTTTATAGACTGGCTCGAGAATTCAAATACATTTTGTAATTCACTGGTAGACCGGATCGTTCCGGGTAAGCCGGATAAAGACACACAAAAGGGTATAGAAAATGAACTGGGCTATACGGATGAACTCCTGCTGATGACCGAAGTGTACAGGTTATGGGCCATTGAAGGGGATAAGGATGCAGCATCGGTCTTGTCCTTTGCCGAAGCTGATAAAGGGGTGGTGATCGCCAGGGACATTAACCTGTTCCGGGAGTTAAAGCTCCGTTTACTTAACGGAACGCATACACTCAGTTGTGGCGTGGCATTCCTGGCAGGGTTGCAAACAGTAAAAAATGCGATGGATGATGCACCGATGGAGCATTTTATCACAACGCTGATGAAGGAGGAGATCGCACCAGCCATTCCTTATAAAACCAGCCCGGAACAGGCCGCTGAATTTTCGGAAAATTGCCTCGACAGGTTTAGAAACCCGTTCATTGAACACCAGTGGCTGAGCATTACGGCACAATATTCCTCAAAAATGAAAATGCGTGTGGTGCCGGTATTGTTGCAGCATTATGCCTTGTACAATAAAGTTCCTGAAAAGATCGCCATCGGTTTTGCAGCTTATATTTATTTTATGAAAGCGGTAAAGGAAGAAGAAGGTAAATTCTATGGCAAACTGAATGGTAATTTTTACCCGGTACAGGATGCCCGCGCTTTTTATTTTTATGATAAATGGCAACGGGTGCAACCTGCGATGATCGCTGTTTCCGTGCTGAGGGATACGGCTTTATGGGGATATGACCTGGCTTCTTTGCCGGGCTTTGCCGCTGCCGTGCAGGAAATACTGAATGAAATAGAAGAATCCGGGATGGCATCGGTACTGGATCCGCTGCATTCCAAAAAAAGTATTGCATAAATTAATATGAAACAGAAACTCGTAAAGGTTCATCCCGGGGATAATGTACTGGTGGCTTTGACAAACCTGTCAAAGGGTGAACGTGTGCAGTACAATGGCGAAGAATTTGTGCTGCAGGATGATATTCCAGCCAAGCATAAATTTGTTACCACTGATATGCAGGCAGGTGATGTAATTGAAATGTATGGGGTAATGGTGGGCAAAGCGCAGTGTATTATTCCCAAAGGCGGGATCATTTCAACGGCCAATGTAAAACATGCAGCCGAGCCTTTTGTTTACCGGAAAACCAATTTTACCTGGACAGCGCCTGATGTTTCAAAATTCAGCAGCAAAACCTTCAACGGCTACCACCGCAGCAATGGCGAAGTGGGTACGGCCAATTACTGGTTGTTCATCCCGACCGTGTTTTGTGAGAACCGCAACCTGGATGTGATCCGGGAAGCTTTGCACAATGAGCTGGGATATGCAGTCACGGATAAGTATAAACGATATACAAGGCAATTGCTTGAGGCTTTTAATAATGGAGAAGATGTTTCAACCATCAGCTTCGCTTCTCCATCTCCTTTGGAGAGGGCCGGGGTGAGGTTTTTTAAAAACGTGGACGGCATCAAGTTCCTAAATCACCAGGGCGGTTGTGGCGGCATCAGGCAGGATGCAGCCGTATTGAGCAAATTGCTGGCAGCTTATGCCAACCATCCCAATGTGGCTGGTGTTACTATATTGAGTTTAGGTTGTCAAAACCTGCAGGTACCCGATCTTATGAACGATCTTAAACAACTCAACCCGGCCTTTGATAAACCACTGTACATTTTTGAACAGCAGCAATCACAAAGTGAAGAACAGCTGATCGCTGAATCGATCCAAAAGACATTCAGGGGATTAATGGAGATCAATAAAGCAGAAAGGAAACCCGCCCCGCTCAGCAAATTGTGCATCGGGGTAAAATGCGGCGGCAGCGATGGCTTCAGCGGCATCTCGGCAAACCCTGCCGTGGGTTATTGCAGCGACCTGGTTGTGGCATTGGGCGGAAAGGTGTTGCTGGCAGAATTCCCCGAACTATGCGGTGTGGAACAGAATTTAATTGACCGTACGGCAGATGAAGCGGCGGCAAAAAAATTCATTCAGTTAATGACTGCTTATAATGATTCGGCTTTAAAAGTGGGTTCGGGTTTTCATATGAACCCTTCACCGGGAAATATTAAGGACGGTTTGATAACCGATGCCATTAAAAGCGCCGGTGCTGCAAAAAAGGGGGGCACGTCACCGGTAGTGGATGTACTGGATTATGCCGAGCCGGCAACGAAACCGGGATTGAACCTGGTTTGTACACCGGGTAATGATGTGGAAGCCACAACAGGCAAGGCCGCCAGCGGTGCTACCCTGATCCTGTTCACCACAGGTCTTGGTACGCCTACCGGTAACCCGGTTTGTCCCACCATAAAGGTTTCAACAAACAGTAACCTCACCAAAAGAATGAATGATATTATTGATATAGATTGCGGGCCGGTTATTGAAGGCGATAAAACCATAGAACAGATGGGAGAAGATATCCTGGAGTATTGTATCAAAGCCGCCAGCGGGGAAGTGATTCCAAAAGCTGTATTATTGAACCAAGATGATTTTATTCCATGGAAAAGGGGTGTTTCACTTTAGATAATGAAATGTACTGAAGTTGAATTGGTAGAGACGATTTTTGGAGTTGAACAAAAGTACCGTCCTGCTGAGCGGAGCCGAAGCATCCCTGGGAGAGGGATAAGAGGGTGAGGCTTGGATGATTTTATTCCATGGAAAAGAGGAGTATCTCTTTAATCCTGAGCAGCTTGCACTGAGCGGAGTCGAAGTGTCGAAGGAAGTTTAATTGATTTCGAGCGAAGTCGAGAAATCTTTTGAAACCTAAACTATAACAAATAAATACGAGGGCGAGGCTTATGAAAAAATTCTTGGACGAAAACTTTTTACTGCAGAACGACACTGCCATTCAACTCTACCAGGAGTATGCCAAACCCATGCCCGTGATTGATTACCACAATCATTTACCGCCCGAACAGATCGCCAATGATATCAATTTTGAAAACCTTACCCAGGTTTGGTTGTACGGTGATCATTATAAATGGCGGGCCATGCGTACCAATGGTATCCCTGAAAAATATTGTACCGGCAATGCACCTGATTATGAATAATTTGAGCAATGGGCCTCCACAGTCCCCTATACCATGCGCAATCCCCTGTATCACTGGTCGCACCTGGAACTGCAACGCTATTTCAATATTGATAAAATTTTAAATGCAGGTTCTGCAAAGGCCATTTATGATGAGGCTTCTTCCAAACTGCAAACGGCCGGATACTCGGTGCGTAACCTGTTGCGTAAAATGAATGTACAGGTTTTGTGTACCACGGATGACCCTGTCGATTCCCTGGAGCATCATCAAAAAATAAAAGCAGACGGTTTTGAAATAAAGATTTTGCCCGCTTACCGCCCCGATAAAGCCATGAACGTGGATGATGTGGCCACATTCAATGCCTATGTAGATAAAGTGCAGGAGGTTTCAAACATGGCTGTATCTACTTATGCTGAATACCTGGCAGCTTTAAAGAACCGCCATGATTTTTTTGCAACCATGGGTTGTTCCGTTTCCGATCATGGGCTCGAGCAGATCTATGCCGAAGATTATACTGATACGGAAATAAGGAACTGCTTTGTTAAAATAAGAAGCGGTACTGCATTGAGTTATTCAGAGAACCTGAAATTCAAATCCGCCATGCTCATTGAATTTGCCAAATGGGACCATGAGAAAGGCTGGGTTCAGCAGTATCATTTGGGCGCCCTGCGCAACAACAATGCCCGTATGTTGAAACAACTGGGCGCAGATACCGGCTGGGATTCGATCGGTGATTTTTCACAGGCCAGGGCTTTGTCGAAATTTTTGAACAGGCTTGATGAGACCGACCAGCTGGCAAAAACCATTTTGTATAATTTAAACCCGGCCGACAATGAACTGGTGGCAACCATGATCGGCAATTTTAATGACGGATCTGTTGCCGGCAAGATACAGTTCGGTTCGGCCTGGTGGTTTTTAGACCAGAAAGACGGCATGGTTAAACAGATCAATGCCTTATCCAATATGGGACTGCTGAGCAAATTTGTTGGAATGCTCACCGACAGCAGGAGTTTCATGAGTTACCCAAGGCATGAGTATTTCAGGCGGATATTGTGCAACCTGTTTGGCGAAGAAATGGAACATGGAGAATTACCGGATGATGTGGAACAGGTTGGAAAAATAGTACAGGATATCTGTTACAACAATGCGAATAATTATTTTAAATTTTGATGAATAAAGCATTATGTTTTGGTGAATTATTGTTGCGGTTATCTCCATCTTCAGATGGTGAATGGCTTCAGCAGCATAGCCTGCCTGCTTTTGTGGGTGGCGCCGAATGTAATGTGGCAACAGCCCTTGCCCTCTGGGGTATGCCTTCCGGTTATTGTACAGCAATGCCGGATAATTTTTTATCCAGGCAGCTTGCCGGTTATCTTGAGCAAAAAAAAATGGATACATCCGCCATACATTATGGCGGGAGCCGGCTTGGTATCTATTACCTGCAGCCCGGCACTGATGTAAAGAACAGCGGCGTGATCTTCGACAGGGCAGGATCCGCATTTGCGGAACTCCAAAAGGGAATGATCAATTGGGAAAATAGTTTTAAAGGGGTAAGCTGGTTTCATTTCAGCGCTATTGCCGCATCACTTTCAGCCTCAGCTGCCGCAGTTTGTAAAGAAGCATTGGAAGTTGCTTCAGCAAAAGGCATCAGCATTTCTGTTGACCTGAATTACCGAAGCAAATTATGGCAGTATGGAAAACAACCCGTAGAGATCATGCCGGCACTGGTTGATCATTGCGACCTGGTGATGGGAAATATATGGTCTGCCCATATGATGCTCGGCATTCCGTTGCAGGAAGAATGGATAAAGCAAGGCACTAAAAATGCATATCTTCAACAGGCAGAAGCAACATCAAAGGCTATTCAGCAGCAATTTCCAAAAGTTAAATCGGTGGCCAATACCTTTCGTTTCGACATGGAAGAGGGCATACAATATTATACCACATTGTTTCAGCAACAGTTACTGGTATCTGCCGAATACAGTGCAACAAAGGTTTTGGATAAAGTGGGCAGCGGCGATTGTTTTATGGCCGGGCTGATCTATGGAATGAACCATGGTTTTGCCCCGCAACAAACGCTGGACTTTGCTGCTGCAGCCGCTTTCAATAAATTATTCATACCCGGTGATACTACTAATCAAAGCGTACAGGAGATCAAAGCAACCATAAAAAATGCATAAAACAGTAACCAGCTTACAGCAGATCATCAAACAGGGGTTATTGCCCCTGTATTATCATCCTGATGAAAAAGTGAGTATTGACATATTAAAAGCATTGTATGCTGCAGGCATACGCACAGTTGAATATACCAACAGGGGAGAAGCGGCACTGGTGAATTTTAAAGCCATGAAAAAAGTTTGTGATGCTGAAATGAAAGACATGTTGCTGGGTGTTGGGACCATTAAAAATGCTTCAATGGCAGAAGCCTTTATGGATGCCGGCTGCGACTATATCATATCACCGGGAATGGTTAAAAGCGTGGCCACTTACTGCAATGCAAACAACCTGCTGTGGATACCGGGATGTATGACACCCAGCGAGATCATAGTTGCCGAAAGTATGGGCGCCAGGCTGGTAAAACTTTTCCCGGGAAATATCATCGGTATGGCTTTTATGCAGGCAGTAAAGGACATTTTTCCCGACCTGTTGTTTATGCCTACCGGTGGCGTGGATACCAGCAAAGAGAATATAGCCGGGTGGTTCAGGGCCGGCGTTTGTGCTGTAGGGATGGGCAGTAAACTGGTGAGTAAGGAAATCATGGACAATAAACAATACGATCAACTAACCGAAGAAACCAAAAAGGTAATGGCGGTCATACACGATTGTAAAAAATAAATTAAACGGCTGCTTTATGAATATGGAAAAAATCGGGAAATACCGCTGGACGATCTGCGCTTTGTTATTTTTTGCAACCACCATCAACTATCTCGACAGGCAGGTATTGAGTTTGCTGGCGCCGGACCTTTCAAAGGAATTTGGATGGACGAATACGGACTATGCAAACATTACATCCGTTTTCCAGTTCGCCTATGCCATTTCCATGTTGTTTGCGGGCCGTTTCATTGATAAGCTCGGTACAAAAAAAGGATTTACCTGGGCCATCATCATCTGGTCGCTCGCAGCTGTCATGCATGCCTACTCGATCGAGATCGGGGGCATGTTTACAGGCATTTTTGCTTCTGTTGGCCTGGTGATCCCGCTTTCCATCCTGGGTTTTATGATTTCGCGTGCCGTACTGGCATTTGGCGAAGCCGGTAACTTCCCGGCTGCTATCAAAGCCACGGCAGAATATTTTCCAAAAAAAGAAAGGTCCTTTGCCACCGGCATTTTTAATTCGGGCGCCAATGTAGGCGCTATCCTGGCGCCGCTCACCGTACCCTGGATCGCATTGAACTGGGGATGGCAATCCGCATTTGTACTGGTGGGTGCTATTGGATTTATATGGCTGATCTTCTGGTGGATCTTTTATGATAAACCTGAAAAACAAAAGCGATTAACCAAAACCGAACTGGAATACATTCATTCGGATACAGAAGCAGAAGTGCTGGTTACAGATCAACAGGAAAAAGTGGCATGGTTTAAATTATTGGGCTATAAACAAACCTGGGCATTTGTTTTTGGTAAATTCATGACCGATGGGGTATGGTGGTTCTTTTTATTCTGGTTGCCCAAATACCTCGAGGCACAGTATGGAATGGTTAAGACCGAGATCATGCTGCCATTGGCCATATTGTACAGCATGACCATGTTTGGAAGTATTGGCGGCGGCTGGTTCCCGACATACTTCATTAAAAAAGGATACAACGCTTATGATGGCCGCATGAAGGCCATGTTATTGATCGCTCTTTTTCCATTGGTTGTATTGGCGGCTCAGCCTTTGGGTTATATCAGTTTCTGGATCCCGGTAATTTTAATAGGCATCGGTGCATCGGCACACCAGGCATGGAGTGCAAATATATTTACAACAGTATCGGATATGTTTCCTAAAAAAGCAGTTGGTTCCGTTGTAGGTATCGGTGGCATGGCTGGTGGCCTTGGCGGGGTGATCATTTCAAAATCGGGCGGCGCCTTATTCGATCATTACAAAGCACTTGGGCATATTCAAACGGGTTATACCATTATGTTTGCCGTTTGTGCGGTAGCTTATTTGATAGCCTGGGTGGTGATGAAATCACTGGTGCCGAAATACAAACCCATTACTGACCTGTAATAAATTTATTTATTAAATGATCCTGCCCAGGCAGGATTTTTTATATCATTTTTTTGATCAGTTTTCCCAACATCATCAGTCCATAATCCGTATCCGCGTTCCAGGGTTTGCCAAAACTTATGCGGATGCAGTTTGAATAATTGTTGCCTGCCGAAAATATCCTGCCCGGTACAATGGAGATATGGTGTTTCATGGCTTCGGTACGCAGTTTAAAGGCATTCACTTTTTTGTTCAGTTCAAGCCACAAAATAAATCCGCCGTGCGGCCTCGACACTTTTGTATCGGCAGGGAAATAACTGATTATGGCCTGTACATAACGCAAACTCTGTGTGTGCAGTGCTTTGCGCAGGTTCTTCAGGTGAAATTCATAACGGCCATGCTTAAGGTAATGTGCTATGGCTGCCTGTGTGAGTGTAGGGCTGCTGATGTTCTGAATTCTTTTTAACTGTTTCACCGCATCCAGGAATTTGCCGGGCATCACCCAGCCGATCCGGTAGCCGGGTGTTAGTGATTTGGAAAGGGATGAGCAATACATCACCAGTCCCTTTGTATCGTAATATTTGCAGGTGCCCGGCCTTGTCTTTCCAAAATACAGTTCACCATAAATATCATCTTCAATTAAAGGGATATGGTGTTTGCTGATGATCTCCACCAGTTTCTTTTTATTTTCATCAGGCATACAACTGCCCAGCGGGTTATTGTAATTGGGAATGAATACACAGGCTTTCACCGAAAATTTTTTAATGGCTTTCTGCAACTCATCCAGGTCAACCCCGTTCACCGGGTCCGTGGTGATCTCCACCACTTTTAATCCCAAACTTTCAATGGCCTGGTAAATGCCAAAATAGGTAGGACTTTCTACAGCCACAGTATCGCCATATCTGGTGACAGCCTTTAAACACAAACTGATCGCTTCCAGGCAACCCGATGTTACAATGATTTCATCTGCTTTTATATTGGCTCCCCAGTTGAAAGCCAGTTTGGCGATCTGTTTGCGCAGTTCCACATTGCCCTGTGTATGTTCATAATCCATGCAGTGGTCCTTGCTGTTGCGCAGGGCATATACAACTGATTTATTCAGTTTGGCCGCAGGCAGCAACGATGCATCCGGAACAGCCAGTGCAAAATTGGTGACACCGGTTGCCGCAATATCGGTATAGATGGAAGCGATCATTTCCTTCACACTCACTTCATGCGATATTTCATCCGGCCTGCGCTGGTTTGGCAGTTCAGGAAAACGGTGATGGTTGAAACGTACATAATAACCCGACTTGGGCCTCGACTCGATCAAACCCCTGCTTTCGAGGTGGTAATAAGCCTGGAATGCAGTGCCCATGCTGATCCCATACTCATCACTCAGTAACCTGACTGAAGGGAGTTTATCGCCGATACGCAGCACCTCGTCTGCGATCATTTTTTCAAAACCATCGGCTACCTGTATGTACAGGTGGTCATCTGAGTGGAATGTTTTTTTCATACGATCAAATCTGATATAGTCAAAAATACTAAATCTGCATCTGTTTTAAATGAAAAATAATGACAATTTTTGTGTTTTCAAAATGTAAAATCGGTTAACATGGAGATCACTACAAATATTCCGGTAAAAAGAACAGCGCATTCCAGGATCCATGAAGTGGATTTTGAACAGCTTGAATTTGGTAAATATGTATCTGACCACATGCTGGTTTGCGATTATGCAGCGGGTGAATGGAAGACCCCTCAAATAGTACCCTATGCCAATCTTTCATTAAGCCCTTCTTCGCTGGCCCTGCACTACGGGCAAACTGTTTTTGAAGGGATGAAGGCCTTCAGGATGTCTGACGGACGGATCAATATTTTCAGAATGGATAAGCATTATGACCGGTTTGTGCGTTCACTGGAAAGGATGTGTATGGCGGTACCACCCAGGGAAATTTTTAATGAGGGATTATCTCAACTGGTAGAACTGGATAAAGCGTGGGTACCCAAAAGAGCGGGCCATGCCTTGTACCTGCGCCCGTTTATTTATGCAAGTGAAGCAAGGTTTGGTGTTAAGGTTTCGGATGAATACCGCTTTGTGATATTTACAGGACCAGTTCCATCATTATACACTGAACCCATTAAAGTAAAAGTGGAAACAAACTATATCAGGGCAGCAAAAGGGGGAACCGGTTTTGCCAAATGCGGCGGTAATTATGGCGGTGCCTATTACCCTACACAACTCGCAAGAAAAGAAGGATATGACCAGGTATTGTGGACCGATGCCAAAGAAAATAAATACATTGAAGAATCGGGGATGATGAATGTGATGTTTGTGATCAATGGTACCCTGGTCACCGCACCTTTATCCGATTCAATACTGGATGGCGTTACCAGGGATTCTTTATTAACTCTTGCAAATGATCTGGGATATAAAACAGCCGAAAGGCCCATTGCCGTTGCTGAACTGGAAAGCGCTTTTGCAGCCGGAACCATCTCTGAAGCTTTCGGCGCCGGTACCGCAGCCGTAGTGGCACCCATACAGGTCATTCATATCAATGGTGCCGATCACCGTTTGCCGGCTTACCACCCGGGTAACCTGATGTTTGTCCTTAAAAATAAACTGGAAAACATCCGCCTGGGAATTGATGCTGATGTGCACAGCTGGAATTTCGTGGTATAGATTTAACAGGCGCTGCTGATTTGATTCCCGGAGAAGGGATCATCCAGCGTATATTTATAACATACCTGCAGGCTTTTCCGAAATCACAGATAATACGGATAAGCTGCAGTACATATTTACAAGTATGCATAATAGGAAGATCTCCTGTACAGCATAAAATTCCTTACATTATATTTCCCGCATTAAGTCCCGGCCTGGCACAACTGTGAATGTTGTAACCTATTCTCATAGTTGTGTAACAAGCATGAACTAATATAGAGTCAACTTTACATACTGGATCAAGGCATCGTCCGTATCCATTTTAAATATAAAATCTTCTCCAACTATCCCTTCACAAAGACTTCTGATAACCTTCGGTTAGCAGTTTACTATTATCTCATAAAAAGAAAAAAACATGAAAAAGTCTTTACTCATGGCGGTTGCGATCGCCTTTGGATTTAACATTAATGCTCAAAATCTTCCATTATTTGAAGATTTTAACAATGGATTACCTGCAGGATGGACGCTTAAAGCCGCCGGGATTGGCAGCTATGACAGGGTTCAGGCCGGCAATTGTGTATCAAACCAGGGCGTTATTGCAGGCCCTTCTATTGGAAGTAACGGAAATAACAAGATAGGATTTACAACTTCTGTACTTCAATATGTTGAAGCATATTCTATTGTAGTTGTACGTTTTGAAGGATATGCTTATCAGGGAAACCAACTCAGGTGTGAAGACCAGCTTTTTGCATCAACCCCATGCTCTGCTGTTGGCAGGATCTATATCACAGATGCAGCAACAGGAGACACACTGGGCAGCAGCGCTGAAATGCCTTTAAATTTAACCACAGGTATTAATACCCTGGTTGCGCAGGTGAATGCTGGTGTGCTGCCGCTTACTGAATTCATTGTTTCTCTGGATATCAGTAATGTGAGCTGCGATGTAAATGGCGCATTAAGGTTTGTAATAGATAATGTACTGATTTCTGAAAGCGGCGGCGGTCCACTTCCGGTTTATTTCAAATCCTTTAAAGCCATCCGCGTATCTGCTCAAAATGTATCGGTAAACTGGATAACTTCCACCGAACAAAACAACAGGGGATTTTATATTCAGCGCAGCACGGGCGGTACCTGGGAAGATATTGCTTTTATTGCCACCAGGGCAATGAACGGAAACAGCAACACAGATCTGAGTTATTCATTTATTGATATAAACAATTTTAACGGGATCTCTCAATACCGCATTATTCAGGTTGACTTGAATGGTAAACAAAAAATGAGCGAAGTGAGTATCGTAAAGGGCGAACAATCCGGGAAGATCCTGGTATTCCCCAACCCGAGCTATGACGGTAATGCAACTGTTTTATTCGAAGATCAAAACAGTGCCCGTGATATCAGTGTTATTGACCTTGCCGGCAGGGTTGTTCAACAACGGACCAATGTAAACAGCAATAATCTTAAGATCGTAAACCTTAAGCCCGGATTTTACAGCATCAGGATATTTAACAGGTCAACCGGTAAACAGGCGGTTGAAAAGATCGTAGTATATAACTGAACCTGATCAAATGATCAACTTTATTGATCGCAAAGAGCCCGTTATCAACGGGCTCTTTTAATTTAAAGATCATGATCTTTATGCCCGATATATTTTTTCCATTTTTCAATAACGGCCTGCATATCCTCAGGCATTTCGCTTTCAAAATGAACCGGTTTTAAAGTAGCCGGGTGAATAAAACCCAGTTCTTTTGCGTGCAGGGCCTGCCGTTTGCACAGGTCAAAACAATTCTCAACAAACTGTTTATATTTTGTAAATACGGTTCCTTTCACGATCCGGTCGCCGCCATAAAAATCATCATTAAAGAGCGGGTGCCCGATCAGCTGCATGTGTACGCGTATCTGGTGGGTACGGCCGGTTTCTAGCCTGCATTCGATCAGAGTAACATAATTAAATCTTTCCAGGACCCTGTAATGCGTTATGGCATCTTTGCCATGGTCACCGTCGGGGTAAGCCGTAAATAATTTACGGAAACGCTGGTGCCTGCCCACATGTGCGATCACGGTACCTTCCTCTTTTTCCATATCTCCCCAAACCAGGGCAATATACCTGCGGTGAACGGTATGGTTAAAGAACTGTTTGGCCAGGTGGCTCATTGCCATTTGTGTTTTGGCCATCACCAGCAGACCGCTGGTATTTTTATCAATGCGGTGCACAAGCCCAAAACGGGACAATTCATTTTCATCCAGGCTGGGGTTTTGCTGTTTTAAATAATAGGCCACACCATTTACCAGGGTGCCATTGGGATTGCCGCTGCCGGGATGCACCACCATGCCCGCCGGTTTGTTGATGATGAGTATGGTGTCGTCTTCATATTGAATGTGTAGCGGAATATTTTCAGGGATGATATCTGAACTTTCGGGATTACGGCTGTCAAATACCACGATCCTGTCATTGGCCTTTACCTTGTAATTACTTTTTACAGGCTTTTCATTTACCAGCACCATTTCATTGTCAATGGCCTGCTGGATTTTATTGCGGGTGGCGCCCTCGATCCGGCTCATTAAAAATTTATCAATGCGCAGCGGCTCCTGGCCCTTATCAATAACGATCGACAGTTTTTCATACAACTCATCTATTTCGGGCTGTTCATCCTCAATTTCCGGAATTACTTTACTCATAAAGTTTTTTAAAATTTTTTGTAACCTGCCAACTGAATAATGACTAATGACCAATGACCAATGACCAATGACCAATGACCAATGACCAATGACCAATGACTGACCTTTTAATTTATCTTTGCAAATTAAAACAATACCGTGGATAAGCAGAAAGTGATATTCAGAGACCTCGGGATCATTGAGTATAAATCAGCCTGGGATCACCAGGAAAACCTGTTGCAGGAGAATGTACGGATCAAATCGGCCATGCGCAATGCACAGTTTACTGCTGATGGCCAATCCTCATTTGATATAGCCGGAGATATTCATCTGACTCCTCACATGCCTGCCGGACCAGCTGACTCCCGACTCACCACTCCCGACTCACCACTCACCACCACCAACTATTTCCTTATCTGCGAACATCCACCTGTATATACCCTGGGTAAAAGCGGCAAAAAGGAACATGTGCTTATGAGTGATGATGAACTGGCGGCAAACGGCATCGCCTTTTTCAATACCAACAGGGGTGGGGATATTACTTTTCACGGCTTGCAGCAGCTGGTTGGGTATCCCATACTTGACCTGGAAAAATATTATACTGATATCGGCACATACTTAAGGAACCTCGAAGAAATGATCATCCTCACCATTGCAGAATATGGCATAAGCGGCGGCAGGAGTAAGGGCGAGACCGGGGTATGGATCGATGCTGGTATCCCCGAAAAAGAAAGAAAGATCTGTGCCATTGGCGTACGTTGCAGCAGGTGGATCACCATGCATGGTTTTGCCATGAATGTAAATACCGACCTGGCGTATTTCAATAACATCATTCCCTGCGGTATCCAGAACAAACAGGTAACATCCATCAAAAAGGAACTGGGGCATGAAGTAGATTACGACGAAGTAAAAGCGGCCGTTAAAAGAAATTTTGAGAAGGTCTTTGATTCGGTCCTATTGGGATGACCGCCTGCCGGACCCCGGCTTTTTTACATCTTTGGGAATGAAGATCCTGTTTTCTTCAAACAGCATTTCATCTTTATAGATCTCGAACTTATACCAGCCGGCATTTTTAAAATTTACTTTTTCAAGGGTGCTGTATTCATCCGAAACCTGTCTTAGTTCAAATAAGGAACGGTTGTCTTCTGTGAAAAATTTTACCCGGTATTTATTCGCCAAAACATCAGGCAGGCTGATCACAATATTAAAGGATTTGTCGGTATAGATCCATTTGCTGGGTGCAGGCGGCTTTGCAACAGCTGCAACTGTATCCGTTGCAGGGTTGTTTTTTTTCAGTGATGTTGACCTGGTGGCTTTACCCGCTTTGCCCGGTTTTTTTTCTTTACCGGATTGCATTTGGTTGGCCTTTTCATACAGGGCATTTATTTCTGCTATGATACTGCTGTAATCAATGGTAGTGTTCGGTTCGGGCCTTTTGGATGCGGTAAAAATATAATTACCCGTGTCGAACCCGATGAAGAGCCGGTAATACATGTGTTGGTAGGGTGGATTTTCATCCGTGAAACCGTTGATCTTATTTTGCGGGTTGATCACCGAAGCAATGCTGCTGAAATTCTTTAAACTGTCGTACGACCGCTGGATGCTGATCCCGTTCACATGCGCCGGATATTGATTCAGCCAGAGTATATTGATCCTGCCGTTTGTATTTTTTAATGTAAAATCGGGAAGGGTTGCCTGGGAAAACAGCCTTTCATGCGAAAAAAAAACGCCCAGGGCCAGTAAAATGTAAAATTTATGCATAAGGTTGAATCAAGATCAAAACAATAAAGCATTTAAAGGTAAAGATTTATTTCCCTGCAGCCCGCCGGTATGTATACATATAATTTTACTCCCTTTTTTAAATGCATCTTTTTTTACACGGTCAGTAATGCCATACAGCATTTTGGCAGTGTACACAAAATCAAGTGGCAACCTGTGCTGCAACCAGCACCGGTTCATGAATTCGATCAGGTCGCTGTTTTTTTTTGCATATCCGCCAAAATGATAATCAGTAATTATTTCCAGGTTTTTAAAAGATTGAATAACCCCCGTCAGATCGTTGATCCTTTCCGGGATATCAGAAATTCCTTTTAGAACGGAGATACCGGTTACATATTGTTCTGGTTTGGCCCTGGTTAAAATGCCGGCTAAAGTAGTGGCCGTACCGCATGCAACACAGATATGGGTATAATTTTCATCTTTGATCAGGTCATAGATCCCGGCTGCACCTTTTACGCCTGCCAGGTGGTAACCGCCTTCGGGGATGATGATGCAATCCCCAAACGCATCAACCAGTTTGTTAAAGTACCCGGGCACATTGATCTGCGCATATTCACTTCTTGAAATAAAATGCAACTGCATGCCATCATCCATGCACTGCATCAGGGTTGGAGAAAGTTTTTCGGGCTGTTCGCCCCTCACCAGGCCAATGCATTTCAGGCGGGATGTTTTGCACGAAAAGGCAGTTGCAGCCAGGTGGTTGCTGTATGCGCCGCCAAAGGTCAACACCGTACGGTGTTCCGTTAACATCGCTTCTTCCAGGAAATAATGAAGTTTAAATAACTTATTACCGGAAACCACCGGGTGAATTTTATCCAAACGCAATACCGATACCGTTACCTGCTTTTGTATAAAGAGGTCATCCTGCAGGATGTCAATAGTGGCTTTTGAAATATCAAAAAGCATTTGGTTTAATTGTAGTGGTTTGTAGTATTTTTGCCCTGCAAAAATCAGCAAATAAAGATTCATTAAATAATTTAATCCCGATGCAGCCAACACTTTTAATTTTAGCCGCAGGAATGGCAAGCCGTTATGGTAGTATGAAACAGACAGAGGGATTTGGCCCCGGCGGAGAAACCATCATGGATTATTCAGTATATGATGCCATCCGGGCAGGTTTTGGAAAAGTGGTCTTTATCATCCGGAAGGATTTTGCGGAAGGATTTAAAGCGATATTCGAACCCAAACTGAAAGGAAAAATAAAAACGGAATATGTTTACCAGGAAATGGATTCTTTCCTGGGGTCCATAAAACCGCCGGCAGACCGTACAAAACCCTGGGGAACGGCACATGCCGTGCTTTGTGCAAAGGATGTGGTAAAAGAACCCTTTGCGGTGATCAATGCCGATGATTTTTATGGGTTGGATGCCTTTGAAAAAGCAGCCGGTTTTTTAAACAGCCGGTGCGATGAAAAGAACTATGCCCTCATCGGTTACCGGCTTGATAAAACACTGAGTGAATATGGAAGTGTAAGCCGCGGTGTTTGCCAGGTGGATGATGCCCAAAACCTGGTGGGCATAAAAGAAAGGACAAAAATTTATAAAGAAGGCGAAACCATTTTTTATGAAGATGAATCCGGGAAGCATCCCCTGCCGGGCACTTCAGCGGTATCCATGAATTTCTGGTGTTTCCACCCGGGGCTGTTTGCTTTTGTTGAAAAAATGTTTTTGGATTTTGTATTGGCCAACAGCGCCAAGCCCAAAGCCGAATTTTTTATTCCCATCATTGCCGAAGACTTCATGGACAACAGGGGAGGCCATATCAGCGTGATACCAACTTCTTCTCAATGGTTTGGTGTAACCTACAAGGAAGATGCGCCCTTTGTAAAAGGTTGTGTGGAAAAGCTGGTTGCTGACGGTGTTTACCCGGCCTCGCTATGGCAATAAATATATTTTATTGGGTTATGCTATTTAAAAAAGAAGCGTAAATAAAAAATCTGCTTTCTATCCATGTTTAAAGCAGTTTGCCAACATGACAAACAGGTTAAACATTAAACAAGGCTGTCAGTCTGAGCTTGTCGAAGACGGCTTCGAGAACGGAATTTAAAGCTTAATGCCACTATAAGTTATATTAAATAAGGCTGTTCACTTTTCAATGAACAGCCTTACAATAGTTTTCAGGGTATTAATCAGTTTCCAACCACCATAAACACAAAATCCTCCATTTTTTTGATCTGCTGTTCCCGGTCCAAACCTTTTAAACCGGAGTTCACAGGAATTTTGATGTTTGAGGTATCGCCCGCTTTTTTAACGGCTTCCAGTAATTTGTAGATATTCTTTGATTTGGCGGCAAAAACAACACCATCCGCACTTGAATTCTTAGAAGTGATGATGCCGATGATCTCCCCTTTCTTATTCAGCACAGGCCCGCCGCTGTTGCCTGGATTTACCGATACCGAAACCTGGTATGCTGTAGAATCCCCTTCATTACCCGATTTGGCGCTTACATAACCTTCGCCATATACAATCTCATTACGCGGGTAACCCAGTGTAAAGATCTGTTCTCCTAAGTTTGAATTGGTTTTATTGATCGAATAAGGCAAATTATACATGGTCTTATATGCAGTATCGTTGATCTTCAGCAGGGCAAGATCTGTTACCGGGTCTGTAAAAACCGGCACCGCACTGAAAAATTCACCTTTGTTGTTTTCAACATAGATCGTTTTCATCCTGTTCACCACGTGAGCATTGGTTACAATAAAACCTTTCCCGTCTATTAAAAAACCGGTAGCCCTGAAGCCATGAACCGGGTTCTTTTTAAGCTGATCGTTATTGTTTGCTGTAACCGATCCCTGCAACTGGGCAACCCGTTTTTTTGTATCCTTGATCTCACTCACCAGTTCGGTGATGTTATTGTTTCCAACCTTATTATTGTAACCCACAATGAGCCCGGTGGTAACCAGGGAAACCAGTCCTGCTATGGAAGCTGCAACCGCAATATTGCGTTTGTACCTTTTCCATAAAAAGATCACTTTGGCTTTGCCGGATAATTTTGCCTTGCTGATAATGCCTTCTTCGGTCAGTTTATTCTCAACCTCGTATAAGGAGTGTTTGAAGGCCTTGATATTGGCCTGCTTTTCCAGTTCGTGGTATAAAAAGGTATGCTCAACCACCAACTGGTCAATGGCGGGGTCGTTTTTACGGATCTCTTCAAAAAAAGACCGCTCACTGGGTGTCATTTCACCTTTCAGGTAACGCTCCACAGCTTCTATCAGTAATAATTCATCCATGTCCTTGTCCGTTTTTATATTGTGCAAAAAACAACTTCTTCAACCGCACCAGGCATTTGTATTTCTGGGTTTTTGCATTGTCAGCATTGGTGTACCCGAAATCAGTTGCTATTTCCTGCATGTTCTTTTTTTGTATATAATAGGCATCCAGTAAACTTTTACAGGGTTCGCCGATCTTGTTCATGGCATTTTCCATGATGGTGAAACTGGCATTGTGCTTATCATGTATTTCCAGGTCCTCATCCACGACCACCGTTTCTTCCACATTTTCAACCAGGTCAACATACCGTTGCAACTGTTGAAGCCTTTTTAACCAAAGCCGCCGGCAAACCGAGTATAAATAGGTTTTTAACAGGCAATTCAGCTCAAATGTTCCCGAAGCTGCCTTTTCATACATCACGATCATGGCTTCCTGGAAAATATCCCTCGCTTCGTCACTATTGCCATTATTATTAAGTATAAAAGCCTGGATCATAGGGTAGTTATCCCGGTAAATGGCCTCAATTACCCTTCCGTCCTTTAAAGCCAAACCCTCCAGTAATTGCTTTTCCTGATCTAAATTACTCACCGCTTATAGTTAATACGTTTAAATATGATTGGTAACCCAAAAACACGAAAATAAACTTTTTAAAAAAACTTGGGTTACCTTTTCTCATTTGTGGTATAAATATCAAATTATAATTTTAAAATTTAAACAAAACACAAAATGAAAAAAGTAATCTTAGCTTTAGCAATCGTTTCAGTATCTTTTGCTGCTTGTAACGAAGGCGAGAAAAAAACTGAAGAAACAACAACAACAACTGATACTACCACTGTACCAGTTACTCCTGATTCAGTAACAGTTGTTACTGACAGTACTGTTAAAACAACAGTTACTACAGATACTCTTAAGAAGTAATTTGATCTGGTTTAACCGATTGCCTTTGTTTTAAACCAGACCTCATAAAGGATTTTATTTCGGAAAGCAATCAAATTTACCCCGCTTATTTATAAGCGGGGTATTTTTTTGTGGTAATATCAGTCCGGTTCATTACTTTTGAACAACAATGTCAAACAAAAGCTTATACACCTGGTTTTATTTCAGCTATTATTTAAAAAATAGCCCGGGGGCCTTTGTCATAAAATAATCGTAACAAAACAATATAAAGACATCCCCTGGCAAAAACCGGGGGATTTTTAATTATGACTATAACCATCATAGGAACCGGGCTTATCGGCTGTTCGCTGGCTAAACGGCTAAAGAAAACCGGGTTTGCCCGCAGGATAATCGGGGTTGAAAACACTTCAACCCACTTTTACAAAGCCCTTGAATTGGGCTGGATCGATGAGGCCAAACCGCTGGATGAAGCGGTCATGCAAAGCGACCTGATCGTAATTGCCATTCCGGTAGACGCTACGCTGCAGCTTTTACCGGGTTTATTGACCAAACTCGATAAACAGGTGCTCATGGATGTAGGTTCAACCAAAGACATTATCTGCAGTTTGGTAAATGCACACAAAAACCGTGGAAGGTTTGTTGCCACTCACCCGATGTGGGGAACCGAAAAGGACGGGCCGGAGGCTGTTGTAAAAAATGCGTTTACCGGCAGGGTAGCGGTCATTTGCGAAAAAGAAAGATCTGATGCGGATGCATTGCTGCTGGTAGAAACGCTTTATAAAATGATCGGGATGAACCTGGTGTATATGGATCCGGAAATGCACGACATACATGCAGCCTATGTCAGCCACATCTCCCATATTGCTTCTTACGCCCTGTCATTGACCGTTTTGGAAAAAGAAAAAGAAGAAGATGCTATTTTTGAACTGGCAAGTGGTGGTTTTGAAAGTACGGTACGGCTGGCAAAAAGCAATGCCGCCATGTGGGTTCCCATTTTTATGCAGAATAAGGAAAATGTGCTGGACGTGCTCAATGAACACATTTCCCAACTGAGAAAATTCAAGTCGGCTATCGAGAAAGAGAATACAGGGTACCTGGCTGAACTGATCGAAAACGCCAACAGGATCAAAAGGATCTTAAAATAGGGCCCCAATCGGGACTTTTGGAAAATTGAAAAATTAAAGAATGATATACCGGGATGCTGAAATAAATGATATCGCTCAAATACAGTTTGTGCGTCATGCGGTTAAGGAGAACCGTTTGTCGGACCCGGCATTGGTTACAGACCAGGATGTGGAAGAATATATGACAAAGCGGGGCAAGGGCTGGGTTTGTGAACAGGAAGGTAAAATTGTTGGTTTTGCCATTGTTGACCTGGTTGCAAATAATGTATGGGCACTGTTTATACTTCCTGAATTTGAAGGAAAAGGCATTGGCAAAAAACTGCACCAGTTGATGATGGACTGGTATTTTGTTCATACCCGTGAAAAGATCTGGTTGGGTACAGAACCAAACAGCCGGGCAGCAACATTTTACAGGATGCAGGGCTGGAAAGAAGTTGGTATACATGGAAACGGGGAAATAAAATTTGAAATGCATTTTACAAACTGGTCGGGTATGCCCATTTGACGGGAAACTGAAATTAAAGAATATTAAAACTAATTTTACATGCAAACAGCAGTAAAGGATATGAAATCACTCATGCAGGATAAATGGAAAAAACGCCCGCTCATCATCAGCGGTCCCTGCAGTGCCGAATCTGAAGAACAAATGCTGCAAACCGCAACCGGCCTGGCAAAGACAGGTATGGTTGATGTGATGCGTGCGGGCATCTGGAAACCCCGCACCAAACCGGGCCTTTTTGAAGGGAACGGTATCGTGGCCCTGCCCTGGCTGGCAAAAGCAAAAAAAATAACCGGCATACCGGTTACGGTTGAAGTGGCCACTGCAAAACATGTGGAGGATGCCATGCACTATGATGTAGACATGCTGTGGATCGGTGCCCGTACAACCGTTAACCCATTCAGCGTTCAGGAAGTGGCTGATGCACTCAGGGGAATAGATATCCCTGTATTGATCAAGAACCCGATAAATCCTGATCTTGAATTGTGGAGCGGGGGCATTGAACGTTTACAAAAAGCCGGGATCAGGCAGGTAGGCATGATCCATCGCGGATTTTCTTCCTATGGCAATACTGAATACAGGAATGCACCCATGTGGCACCTGCCGATAGAAATGAAACGCCGGTTCCCGGGTATGCCGCTGATCTGCGACCCGTCGCATATTTGCGGCAACAGGACCATGCTGCAATCCATTGCACAGAAAAGCATCGACCTCGATTTTGACGGGCTGATGCTGGAGAGCCATATTGATCCGGACAATGCCTGGAGCGATGCCAAACAACAGGTTACCCCCGAAAGACTGCTGGAATTGCTGAACGGCCTGGTATGGCGGCATGAAAGTACAACGGCACAGGAATTCATAACGGCACTGACTACACTGCGCGAACAGATCAACCAGGTTGATGATGAATTG
>CAZBIK010000005.1:0-31593 GCA_964491955.1 uncultured Ferruginibacter sp. | reverse complement strand
TCAACTTTTATGGTTTTTGTTTTTTCACTTACTCCGTTCTCATTAATGGCCTCGATGGTAAAATAGTAATCTCTTTTACTGTCCATCGCTTTAAACCAGTATTCATTTAAATCGTGTACCATGATATTGTTGTACAATTTATCAGGTGCAGTTCCATAGTACAGGTTATAGGCAAATGCATTATCAACCGGGGGCCATTTGATGTAAGCACTACGCTTGTCTTTTTCTGTTCTTAATACAATAAGGCTTTTTACCGCATCCGGCTTTTTGCCATTGCCGTTTCCAAAAACACGCAAGCCGCTGATAGCAAATTTGCCGGTGGGCATGTGAATATTCTCCAGCCTGATAAATCTTGTCTGAACCGGCTTTTCGAGTTCTATATAATCATGCGGCACATCTGTTTTATTATTGCTTTTGTCAACCAGTACATCCCATTTCCTTCCATCAGGCGATGAATAAATTTTGTACTGGTGATACGTAGCTGTTTGTTTGCCTAAAAATTCAGCATCCTGGTCGGCATAATTTATTTGTATGGCATTTACTGTCGAAATATTCCCAAGATCAGTTTGAATCCATTCTCCACTGTTGGAACTAGCTGCACTCCAGTATGTTTTTATGCTTTCATCATTGGCATTATTTGCATAGTAAGCGCCCAATGTTGATGAAACGGTGATCGGTTTTTTATAGTTTAGTAAATACCAGCCTGCAAATGAACCATGCGCTTTACCGGTATTACCCGGGAGGTATTGGGGGTAATCTCCAAAAGCCGTGTTGCACCACATCACATCATCCTTATCAAAACCGGCAGGCCAGATACCGATCCTTCTTTCAAAAGTATTTTTAACACAAACGATGCTTGTAGATACATGCCAGTAATTGTTCTGCCTGTCCATAAAAGTAGAGCCATGCCCTGCACCTCTTGAAAAACCTCCAGCCTTCATACTTAACGGATCTGATTGTGGTGTAAAACCACCAAGCGGATTATCGCCAACCACAACTCCATCTGCATAGCCGCTGAACTCGGTACCCGGTGCACCATATTGTAAATAATATTTTCCGTTATGCTTCGTCATGGTTGCGCCTTCTATAAAAGCATCTAAAAAAGTATTGTCCATCAGTTCGCCAAAGCGCTGCCAGCCATAACGCCAGCCCTGCAGCATGTACATTTCCTTCCGGGTGCCAATGGGTTGAAAAGTTTTCCTGTTCAGCTCTACTCCATACAAAGGGTATACATTACTGCTGCCGTTATACATGTACAGCCTGCCGTCATCATCTGTAAAAAATGCAGGATCCCAGCCGCCAATATCAAAACTATCAACCAATGGTTTCCACTCGTTGCCTTTGGGGTTGGTGCTCATCCATAAAGTGAATTTGCTGGTATAAGTAGATCCAAACACGATCATTGTATCGCCAACAATACCCACAGCCGGTGCACACAATTCATCGTACACGCCGCCGTTCCATGGACGGAGAAATTTTTTGGAAACAAAATTCCATTTGAGCATATCGCTGCTCCACCAGTATCCCCATTGGTTGGTACTGAACAAATAAAAATCGCCTTTATAATTTACAATAACAGGATCAGCAGTAGCACGGTGTTTTCCCCATTCGCTAAAGTTAGGTATGGGAGTATAGCCATAATCAATGTTGATGGGATTACAGTAGGTTTTTTGCTGGGCCTTTAGCTGCCCGTTAAACAAAAAATAAAACAGGATTATGTATTTTAATTTCATTTATCTATGTTTATAGTTGCCAAAACAGGAAAATGATCTGAAGGATATTTCATATCATACGAATCGGTGATGGTAGCAAATTTTGAAACCGTTATTCTTTTATCATTCGAAACAAAAATATAGTCAATACAGCCATTGGGCTTTTCATTGAATTTAAAGCCGTTCCAGGTATCAGCGGCACCATAGACCAGTTTACTGATGTTGCGGCTGTTTAGCATATTGGCCATCATGTATTGTGATGGCTCGTCTTCGGGCCTTGAATTAAAATCGCCGGATACTATGACCGGGTAATTTTTTGTATTGAGCTGTCTGATCTTTTTTACAATGAGTTTTGCGGATTCCAGCCTGGCAATTTTACCCATGTGGTCGAAATGCGTATTAAACACCCATACCAGTTTTTTTGTCTTAATATTCTTAAAAAGACCGTACGTGCAAACCCTGTTCAATGCAGCGTCCCAGCCTTTTGACGGAACATCCGGCGTGGGGGATAACCAGAAAGTAGATTGCTCAACCAAGGTATATTTATCTTTCCTGTAAAATATACTGGAATACTCACCGGCTTCTTTTCCGTCATCACGGCCAACACCAATAAAATCGTAACCATGCAGACTGTCTTTTAAATACAGCAACTGGTTATGCACCACTTCCTGCAGGCCAACAAAATCAGCTTCGTAATAATTCAACAGGCCGGCCACTTTATCTTTTCTTTTCTCCCACCAGTTCTCTCCATCGCTTTTTAAGTCAAGGCGGATATTAAAGCTCATCACTTTTACTTCGGTTTGTGCTTTTACAAACAGAACAGTTGTTAAGAGAAATATGGATGCAATAAATTGTTTCATATTACTTTAAATAAGGGCTTTCAAAATTTAATTTCTTCAATCCGGCTTTTATTTCGGGGCAGCTCATAAATAATTTCCAAAGCAGGCCGCTGCGATAATTTTCCATCATCACAACGATTGGCCCCTGGTCAATGGCGAGATAACGTGGCAGGTACCAGTTTTCCTGTTCGCTGAAGCCATCATAAAAACCATAAGGCCCCCATACTTTATCTTTCATATCATTGTACCAGTGTTTCATAGCGGCCATGGATTGCCGTGGTGTATATGGAAAAGAGGAAAGTGCAGCTGTAGGTGATATCACGCCAATATCTCTTTGCGTGGTTGGTGCATGGCCTGCATACCCCTTTACAGAATAACCGGAAGTGAGTCCCCAGCTATTTGCACCATAACCTTTGAATTTATTCGGATTATCAACACACCACTGGTAATTGATCAATGCGTGTGTGGTATTCTCTATCCAGTAATCGGCATATTTATCTTTTAATCCGCGGGGATCTAAACCCAGGTAAGAATAATGCGCCCAAAATAAAGGCCCGCCATTCCAGGCGTCGCCCTGGTGTTTCATTTGCAGTTTATAAGGATAGGTTGCCGCAATACCATCAGCTTTATTCACATCATTTATCTTACCGTTTTCCGCCCAGCCTTCGTGATAAACTTCTGCAGGCACGCCATGCGTAGGCGAAGAAGCAGCAAGCACATACATGATCAGGCATTCATTATACCCATGCACCGGAAAATTCATTTCCCATGCATAATCAGGGCTCCAGTGCCAGTACAAAACATTTTTTCCATTGCGGTACCAATCAAACTCAACCTCCTTCCAAAGTTTATCTGCCCTTGCAGCTAAAGTTTTTTCTTCAGCGCTGCCATTCTGAAAATACTGCCTTACGCAAAGCAGTCCCTGTATCATGTAAGATGTTTCCACCAGGTCGCCACCATTGTCTTTTTTACCAAAGGGTACTACCTTGCCTGTTTCACCATTCCACCAATGCGGCCAGGCACCATGAAAGCGATCAGCCGTTTCTAAAAAATGAACAATCTTTTCCAGGTGTTTCCTTCCGGCTTCTTTGCCAACAAAGCCTCTTTCAATACCAACCAATATGGCCATTACGCCAAATCCGGCACCTCCGCTGGTAACAACATGCTTATCCTTATCGGGGTAAATATTATCAACATGAAATCTTTCCCTGCCCAAACCACTTACCGGCTCTGCCCCATCCCAGAAATACCGGAAGGTTTGCTGCTGCACCTGCCGGAACAAAGCAGTGTCTTCTGCAGTAAGCAATACATTTTGTGCCGCTTCGTTTTTTTGTACGGCAGATCTTTGCCCATATCTACAGGCACTTAACAACAGCAGCAGGGATAAAAAAACAGTAGTTTGTCTTTTCATAATAGCTTACAAGAATTTATAAATAAGGTGCTGTAAAACCCAACACATTCTTCATCCCGTTCTTCACTTCCGGGCAACTGGTCAGCAAATTCCAGATCAGTCCGCTGCGGTAATTTTCTATCATTATAATTTCAGGCCCCTGGTCAATGGCTAAAAAGGAATCGGCATACCACAGGTCTTTTAAAGAAAAGGCATCCACAAAACCATATTGCTTCCAGATCTTATCTCCCAGTTTATAATAAAAGAATTTAAGTGCATTCATACTTTCAGTTGGTGTGTAAGGAAAAGATGACAACGCCGCAGTTGGAGAAATAACGCCGATATCATTGTTCGGCTCATTGGCATTGTAGCCTCCCGGTACATCGCTTGCTGTTAATCCCCAGCAGAGATTACTGTAACCAAAATATCCTCTTGGATTTGATTTGCAGTATTCATAATTTATTTTGGTATGATTGGTTGCCTGTGCCTGGTAGTTTGCATACACATCGCTCAACCCGTTTGGATTTATACCAAGAAAAGAATAATGTGCAAAGAACAGGGGGCCTCCATTTGCGGCACCCAATGGCAGTTGATAGCCGTAGTAAGTATTCCCGTTTTGCATGGCACCGTTTCTTGCAAAGCCCTCTTTATAAACCACCTGAGGAATGCCAAATGTGGTGGAAGATGCTGCAAGGGTGTACGTTATCAAACACTCATTCCATCCCTGTATCTTTACATTCATATCCCAGTTGTAATTGGGGCTCCAGTGCCAGTACAATACATTTTGTGATCCCTGCCTGAACCAACTCCATTCCACCGCATTCCAGATTGTATTGATATCCGTTCGTAAAGCAGTTTCGGCTGCATCAGCTCCGTTAAAGTATTGTCTTGCTGTAAGCAGGCCTGCCATCAGGTAAGATGTTTCAACCAAATCGGCACCATTGTCTTTTGTGCTGAATGGAATCACTACACCGGTTGTCCCGTTCAGCCAATGCGGAAATGCACCGTGAAATTTTTGTGCCGTGTTCTTTAAAAAAGAAACGATGGTTTGCATTCTTGCCAAACCTTGTACCCTTGTTATAAAATTTCTATTGATACCAACAGGAATGGCCATGATACCAAAACCTGAGCCGCCGCTGGTGACCGTTTCAGGTGTTGCATTACTTCTTTCTCTTGCAAGGCCGCTTACCGGGTGGCCATAATCCCAAAAGTACTTAAAGGTTTGTTGTTGTATAAGATCAAGCAAAGCGTTGTCGCTGATTACAGGAAATTTATCGGTTGAATCTATTTGTGTAATAATGCTGATACTGATGGCTGATGACAGTGCTCCCCCTTTAATTGATTTTAAAGAAGTGCTTGCATCAACGGTATAACGGGTCAATGCTTTTAATGCTGCAGCCGGACTTACAACAACCGTGCTATCGCCATTTTCATAAGTATAGCCTGCTGCAACTGTGGTACTTCCGTTTTCTTTAACAGAAATGGAACTAACTGTTGCCCTGTTAACTGCATTATTAAAAGAAAGACGGATGACAGGACTTAATTTAACATTGTAATTGGTGAAGCCTGTTAAAGCTGTTGTATTATCAATCCTGGCAGCAACCATTGCAATGGGTGTTGGTGGCAAAGGTGTTGGCGCAATACCTCCTCCACCACTATCACCCTTACCGCATCCCAACAAAATAAAGATGGATACTGAAATTGCTGTTGCTGTCCTTATAACTTGCATAATATTTTTTTATAAAATAAGCGTTGAGATAGAATGCGGCAATGCCGTACATGCAGCAGCTTTTCCATTGATCCATAAATTATACGGCGTTTTGATATTGCTTTGATTCATCACCACCACCACGATCTTTCCATCTTCATTTTTAAATGCGGTGGTAAGCAGCTGGCTGCGGCTGCTGCTGCTGATGATCCTTTTAGCCCCGGGCTTTATGAATTTTGAAAAATGCCCTATATAATAATAGGCATTGGTATAGATAATCTGGCCGTTTCTTGTATCGCCATGCACGGGTGCAAAACAAAAATTCTGTACATGGTTGGGGCCGCCTTTTTCATCCAGTAAAATATTCCAGTCGGTAAACCCCACCATGCCATTATTAAAATCATTGATCATGCTGCGGCCATATTCTTCGCCCAAAACCCAGGCATTGTAACGGGTTGAATCAAAACTTTCGGCACAACCTTCGGTGAAGAAAATATGCTTATCGGGATAAGCTTCATAAACCCGGCGCAGGTTATCATACATCGGGGTTCCGCCACTCCAGTCCTCATACCAATGAAACCCGATTCCCCAGATGTATTTACTGGCTTCCGGATCATTGAAATAAGTTTGTGCCCGCTGGTAGATCATATCCCTGTTGTGATCCCACACAATGATCTTTTTATCTTTCAGCCCTTCCTTCTCCATGGTGGGCCCTAAATGTTCCTTTAAGAAATCTCTTTCTTCTTCGGCCGTGTAAATACAACTTTCCCAGCGTTGTTTGGCCATGGGCTCATTCTGAATACTGATGCCCCAAACCGGTACGCCTGATTTTTCATACTCCTTTATAAACCTGGCATAATACATAGCCCAGCTATCATGAAATTCAGGTTTTAGTTTACCGCCCTGCAGCATATCGTTATTGTCTTTCATCCAGGCTGGCGGGCTCCAGGGGCTGGCAAATAAATTCAGTTTACCACCGGCTGCCGCTATGGCTTCTTTGATGAATGGTATTTTATATTTTCTATCGTGTTCAATATTGAATGATGTTAATTCTTTATCGCCATCCTTTACATACGTGTACATATCGCTGCTGAAATCGCAACTGTTGATATTGGTTCTTCCTACGGTATAACCAATTCCTTTATCTGCGCTGAAATAAGCAGTCATGAACTCCTGCTGCTTATCCTTTGGCAGTTTATAAAATGTTTCTGCAGATGCATCAGTTAAAGCCGCACCAATACCAAAATAGGTTTGAAAGGTTTTTCCCGGATCAACAAAAACACTGATCTCGTTCTCGAATGGCTGGCCCTTCTCTATAAACTCCAAAGTGTCGGTTGCCGATAGCCGAAGGTCGCTGCTGTCGGCTGTTGTATATACAACTACTTTTTTCCCATCGGTATTAAAAGCTTCAGCGGCAGTCTCCGGCTTTTTATCCCCGGCACATGCGGCAAGTAATACACACAATAAAGGATAGCCTGTTTTTCTGATATTCATGTCGGTTTATTTTTCGTTGTTCAATATTTTTTTAGTTATAACAGGGTACATGCCTATAAAATGAGACCGAACCAATGCAGCCCTGGGTTTTTCTTCGCCCTGCAGGTAAACCGCAATGGCCCTGGATTCCTGCGCAGGCATGTGGCAATTGATACATTTTTTTTCGATTCCTGTTACCAGGACATGTGTTGCTGTTTTAAAGTCTGCAGAGTTTGACGGATGACAACTCATGCACCTGGCAGAAAATAATTCTGTCTTTCCTCTTTCATTCTCATGAATATTATGGCAACTGCTGCAGGTCATGGTGCCGGTAGCAGTAAAACATTTGCTCTTTCTGAGTAAGCCGTACTGGTTGCCGTGCATTTCCACTTCGCCGCCGGCCAGCGACAGGTCGTTTATGCTGTCTATAATAAAATAATCTGCCAGGTTTTTTCCCGGTACAAATGCAAAGGAGGGTTTTGTTTTCTGCATTTTACCGCCATGGCATACCGCACAAATATCCAGTTGCTGTTGCCTGCTGAGTTTTGTTGGGTTTACTACATAATTTGCCGTCTTTATTTCAGGATTGGCTGTTTGAAATTCCACATGCTTTGCAGCAGGCCCGTGGCATTTTTCGCAGCCAACACCATAAATGATCTTATCCCTGTTGAAATTCAGCGGCTCCAGGGTATCACCTCCGTATCCTTCTGCATAAGTAACATGACATTCAAGGCAACGGGCAGTGATGGGTCGGTCAGTCATAACTTTTCCTTCAGGAAAACCGGGACTGTTGGACCATTGTGCAGCAGCCGTAAAATAAGTAACCGGCATTTGATAAAGCCTGTTGTGCCGCCAGTTTAAAAAAGACTGTCCCATTACACCTGAGCCGATGACAATATCCTTACGGATGGCCATTTTTTCTTCTCCTTTATAATATATGACCTGGTAAAGGCCACTGTCTCTTTTTTGCATTTGCACTAAAATATCAGGGCTATAATAATAACTGTTGCTGTCTTTTTTAAAACTTCCCGTTATAAAATGCTCTGTTGCCGGCTGCCCGGTTAGAAAGTGGGCAGTTTTAAGATGTTTGTCATAAGCATCTTTATGGCAACTCATACATTTTTCTGAACCTGCATAGGCGTCAAAGCTAACCGGTTGTTCTGTTTCCTTACCGGTATTGTTCATACACTGTACCAATACAAACACACTGACCACAAGGATCAGTATTACCAATACACTGCGTTTATTTTTTTGTCTCAATAACATATAGCTTACCGGTACCTTTAATTACCAGGTATAAGTTGCCACAGCGCCTGCAACCAGCGAAGTGAACACATATTTTCCTTTATAACCAATATTAAAACCCTGGGCTGTTCCGCTTTCGTTCACCACAATTAAAACCTTTTTGCCTGCAGGAGTTCTAAATGCAACGTTTGGCAGGTTGGTAGCAAGATTGCTTTCAATACGCACAGAGCCGGCTGGTACAAATTTGCTGGCGTGGGCAATGATGTAATAACCCACGTTCCTTTGCACCAATGTACCATTAACCGTTAAAGCTCCTTTACATTCGGTACAACCGCCCGGTGTGTGCGGACCATACGTTGCATCGCTGGCAAGGTTCCACTCCAATGCCACTTTGCTCCAGTTACGCATTGATCCGATAATTACATTCTTAATATGCCATTTCAGGTCTCCGTCAAAACTTCCGCTGCCACTTGTCCATTGTTCGGTGAAATAAAGGTTCTTATCCGGATGCGCTGCTTTTACAGCCGACAAAGCGCTGATATCGCCTGCATACAAATGAAATGCAGAGCCATCAATGTATGGTTTGGCGGCCGCATCATTTAAAATGGAAATGGGATAGTTTGCATTATCGCAGTTGTGATCCCAGATAATAATTTTAGCAGTTATGCCTGCTGTTTGAAATTCGGGGCCAAGGTTATTTTTTATAAAATTTGCCTGTTCGGTTGATGACATGACCATACTTGGGTTATTCCCGCCATGCTGTGGTTCGTTCTGGATGGTGATCGCATTGATAGGGATTCCCTTTGCCTGCATAGCCTGAATATACTTTACAAAATATTTTGCATACACACTATAATATGCCGGCAATAAGCTTCCGCCTATTGAGCTGCCATTGCTCTTCATCCAAACAGGCGGGCTCCAGGGCGAACCCATGATCTTAATGTTTGGATTGATGGCGAGAATTTGTTTCAGAACAGGGATGACATCTACCGTATCGAGTGATAAATTAAAATTTGCCAATGTAGGATCAGTCATTCCAACAGGCATATCATCATAACTGAAAACAGTTGTACTCAGATCGGAAGCGCCAATACTCACACGCAAATAACTCACTCCCACAGAACCGGGGCTGAACAATTCAGTAAGCAAAGCAGCCCTGGATGCAGCATCCATGTGATTGATCTGGAAAGCGCTTCCGCCGGTTAAGGTGTATCCAAAACCATCAATACTTTGATACGCTGTTGCTGAATCTACATCAATAACCGGAAAACTGTTTACTGTACTTACAAAAGACAGAACGCCGGTTTGCTTTTGCAGTAAAACCGACTGGTCGCCCTTTGTAAGCCACATTTCAACATCATTGGTTGCAGGAGTGGGTGGTGGTGTTGGAGTACCCCCTCCGTTATTACTGCCTTTTGAGCAGTCGCCAAAAACAAACAGCATAAAAATTGATACCAGCCACATATGGTTATTTTGTTTTTTCATTTCTAATATTTATTTTTTCATTTGTAAACGGGCATTAACCAGGTCTCCCACTTTTTTACCATATTCGGTACTTATAATGCAGGAGTTGTGGTAATGAATACCGCCGTAAAATCTTGCCCAGTTGTTTTCATTGGCTGCCTGGCGAAAGGAAGTAAAGGAACGGTTCTTAATTCCGAATTCCAGTTCGGATGTATCAGTATAATTAAAATTATCGCCAAACACATTGGTAAGTATTTCTGCTGCTGAGGAAGATACCGTACTGTGACCACAGGTATATTCAGGAAATGGCGGTGTTTGTAAATATGGCCGCCATTCATCATCAATATATTTGTTGATGGCTGTTTCGGGCCTGATTACATTACTGCGGTATTTTTCATCCCAGCACTGTATAAATGCATCAAAAACAGCAATGGCGGTTTTTGCATAAGAAGAAACGGTTGTAGAGAAATCGGCTCCTGCTTTTTTTGCGGCAATACCCACAATATTCATCCAGTGCCCCGGTGGCGAGAATTTTTTTGTAACAAACATCACGTGCCCTTCCACGTTCATCCTTGTTCCCAGGTCGTCCCAGAACTCAGCAATGTGTTTTTGCTCATCCGTTAAACTATCCCCTGCATTTTTAACGGCCATCACTTCTTTATAAAATTTACTTTCTTTATTTTTCATATCAAAGGCCGGAGGCCTGGGTGGTGTAAACTGGCTGGCACTGTCCATCACCATTGCTCTTATTTCACGCCAGTGCGGCTCCAGTGCCTGCGCATAAGATGGCGCAGTTGGCACCCACCTCCCTTCTTCGTTGGTTACATTGTATTTTTCGGCAGTACGGGTTTCTGCATAATTGTCATTTTTACTCCAGCGCAGAATGTGATTGGCAACTGAATCTGCAAGTTGCTTACTTGCCTTTTGCATGGAAGCGGGCATGTGGCCGGCATCTGCAATGGAATCGAGCCATTGTACATATTGCTTCATACTACCTTTTGGAAAGGTAACTGCTTCTCCTGCTTTACAAAACGCCAGCATGGAAGCATACTGAAAATTTACATCAGCAGTATCCTGCTTTGGTATGGCCGGCAAATGCTTTATTTGACCTGCCAGGGATTGAAAACGATCATCGCCCAACACCATGGTTTCGTATGCAGCTATACTTGCATATGCATAGTTACGGCTGGCGATGATGGGTGGAAATCCATTCTGCATCACCACGTTATTCAATTCCTTTACTGTTTTTGAAAAAAGGACCGGGTCGTCAAAATTATTTTTATACGCTTTCCTGCTGCAGGCCTGCAGACAAAATAAAGCAGATATTAAAATAGCAGCGATGCGAAATTTCATGTGTTTCTTTTCATTGATCCGGGCCATATAAACTTCAGCAATAAACAGGGGCCGTTGGTTATTAAATTTTTGTCAGCCGGACAAACTGTTCTGCTGAATATAAAAAACTATTCATGCTGTTTTAAAAATGTCAACCCTTTATTATTCTGTGTAACGATCAACACCTTTTTTCCACCGGTATACCTGATCCAATTTGCAGCCCTTACTTCTCCATCGGCAAATGGCAAATTTGCCATCAGCTGAAAATTATTTGCCTGTTTACTGAATGAAAATACTGATGGCTGCAACGCATCATACCTCCCTTCATAAGGGACCACACCGTAAAAATTTCCGGCAGCCAGGTAAGGTCCTTTATTACCGGGAGATAAAGAGGAGAAAGAAAAAACCGGTGCCATCTGTATTTCTTCAGGCAGTTCCCGTTTTGTAAACTTTCCGTTCCCGTTATTTATAAAACAGCAGGAGCCCAATGTTTCGGCTTTTAGCGTTGTGTAATCTTTGAACAGATCGTAAAACATATAGTCAACGGTTTTGCCTGCTACCTCACTGTATTTTAAATATACTTTTTTCAATACCGGCAGTGATCTTTCCAGTTCATCCTTGGCAAGAAATGTATATTCTTTTTCATTCACGGTATAAGCCATCACCTGCTCTACAGAACCGTTGCCATCAAAGTCCTTTACATACAGTTTCAACGGACCGTTTTTGCCTGTATACAGTTTGCTGTTGTACCCCCAGTTGCCTGCCAGTATATCTGTAAACCCATCGCCGTTCACATCTGTTGTAAAAACGGTTTGCCATAAACCGGCAGAAGCCGGAATTTCTGACGCAGTAAATTTTCCATTTTTATTCATGAAAATTTTCACTGCCATCCATTCTCCTGCAACCACCAGGTCATTCCATCCGTCGTTATTTAAATCGGTAAAGGAAGCGCTGGTTACAATACCAAGATTTTCCAATTTGATGACAACGGCATCGGCTGTTTTAAAATTACCTTTACCATCATTCAATAATAAATAAGAAGGTTGTGCAATGCCAAAACGTTTTGCATCGGCCAATCCTCCCACAAACAGGTCCTGGTCTCCGTCTTTATCAATATCAGAAACCGTTACACAGGATTTATTTTTAAGTATCACCGGTATTGCCGATTCCGCTGAATTAAAATGCCCTTTACCGTCATTCATGTAAAGGTGATCGGCCAGGCTGGCATCATTATCATCATATTGATTTCCACCGCTTACCACATACAGGTCGGGGGCACCATCATTATTTGCATCAAAAAAAACGGCATCCACTTCTTCGCTTTGTTTAGCTTTTGCAAACACACTTGTATCTGTTGAAATAAATTTCCCCGAAGCTGTTTGTATCATCATTACGCCGGGCTGGCCTGATGCACCACAAACAAAAAAATCATCAAGCCCGTCTTTGTTTACATCCGCTACGGCGATCTTAGGCCCACGCGTTGACTGCATATGTGGGGTAAGGTATTGTTTGTTGAAATCCAGGAAATCATTTTCGTGATGGGTCCAGTTGCAGGCAACCTGGCCACTGATGTTTTCAAATGGTTGCTTTGCCGGGGGAAAGAAAGTATTGTAATCAAACTGTCCTCCCGCATGGGCCTGGTTCACTTCCATAAATCCTTTTGCCGGTGTATTTTTAAACCGCTGGAATTTCTGATCGGGCCAAACGATCAGTATACTGTCGATATAGCGTATGCTGTCGAGTCCAAAATGCAGTTTTGCATCGCAGGCAGATTGAAACCCTCTTGTTGTCATCAATTGCTGGTACTGCATTTTCCCTTTTGTATAAACCCATGCTTTGGCGCCAATCCCTTTTGTGTTTTTATTGTTTCCCTTAAAAGCAATATCCATGGTATTTTTAGCAGGCAGTTTATTTTTCAGGATCATTGCCGGTGCATTCAGGCAATTCATCACCACATCTAAATTCCCGTCGTTATCCAGGTCGGCATAAGAAGCACCATTGAAATAACCTTTCATGGAAGCTGTACCCCAGCTTTCGCTTACATCGGTAAAATTTATTTTACCATCGCCTTTATAAAAATAAGGATGTGAACTTCCGTCCGGCATATTTTCAATGGCCTGGTTATCCAACTCATTGGTATTGCCAGACCCCTGCTTCATCACCAGGTCAGATACAAAGCGTATATAATCCAGGTCAACCGGCCTTTTTACAATACCGCTGGATATGAAGAGGTCTTTATTCCCGTCATTGTCAAAATCGGCAAACAAGGGTGCCCAGCTCCAGTCGGTAGCTGCCACGCCGCTTTGAAGGGCTGTTTCGCTGAAACTGCTTCCATTGCCGTTATTGCGTTGTAATGCATTTTTTGAATACTGGTTTTGATAGCCGTGCCCCATCAGTTTGTATTTGTAAGTATCGGGGTTTTCATCACTGCCGTATGTTTTCAAAATTTTTTCATCCTGCGGCAGCATATCTACGGTTATTAAATCCAATTGCCCGTCGTTGTTATAATCTGCCGCGTCGTTGCCCATACTAAAGCGGCTGAAATGTTTAAAATGATTGGCACCTGATTCGGAAAAAGATCCGTTGCCATTATTGAGATAATAATAATCATTCTCATGAAAGTCATTTCCAATATAAATATCATCCCAGCCATCATTATTAAAATCGCCAACGGCTATGCCCAGCCCGTAACCCAGGTTGCTTTGATAAATACCTGCAGCTGCCGATACATCGGTAAACTTACCGGCAGAATCAAGGTCGTTGCGGTAAAGCCGGTCGCCCGATACGGCATCAAACTGGCGACGGTTACTGGTATCCCGGATGTTGGAATTTGGTTTTTGTGAATGATTGAGCAGGTAACAATCCAGGTCGCCATCGCGGTCATAATCAAAGAAAGCTGCCTGTGTACCAAAGCCCGAAAAATTCAATCCGTATTTTAAGGCACTTTCTGTAAAGCTGTTATTCCCGTTATTGATAAAAAGTTCGTTATGCCCCTTTAACCCATGATGCATGCTGCTGGCACATACATATATATCTATAAATCCGTCTCCGTTGATATCGGCCATGGTGACACCCGAACTCCAGTCGGCACTCCCAGCCACGCCGGCTTTTACAGTAATATCTTCAAAAACAAAATTTCCTTTGTTAAGGTAAAGTTTATTGTGCCCCTTGCTGTTGGCAGTAAAATAAATATCCGGTAAGCCGTCGTTATTGATATCGCCGGTTGATACCCCTCCGCCATTATAATAATACAGGTAATACAGGATATTGAAAAAATCCCTTTGCTCCAGTTTATTTTCAAAATCAATATGGGTATCGGCAGCTGAAAGTGATTCAAAAGCAGTTTCTTTTTTTTCCCTGCAGGAAAAGAACAGGATCGCTGTCAGCACAGGCAGCAGGAAAAGATGTAGTATGTATTTTTTAACCGGCATCAGATCTGAACGTTTTTAAGAAGAAAAGGGGCCAAACAAAATTGTTCGGCCCTCTTTAATTGCGCATGAAGCTTGATTTATGAAACTAACTAACTGCTATATTATTACCGTTTGCTTGTATAAAGGGCCTGTACTTCTGCTGCTGTTAAAGCCACCCCATACATTCTAAATTGGTCTAAACCACCTTTAAATGTACATGCAAGCCAATCGTCTGTTGTAAAGTTGTTGGAAGGCCCGGCTCCCACACGATATTCGCTGATCTTGGAGGTAGCAAGATTTAATGGGCCATGGCTGCCCCATGTTCTTACATTGGGATTCTGTACACCATCTATATACAGTTTCGCAGAACTGTTTGTTTCATCATATGTTAACACCATGTGGTGCCATTGATTATCACATAAGCCGGCAATGGTTTGTCCACCTTCCCAGGTAAACCAGTTATCTGTACCAGGACTTACAAACTGGCTTTTTACAGCGCAGGCAGTATTATTTCCTTCCAGGAACAGGAAGTTGACCGCATTACTCCAGTGAAAACCATCTACTGCTTTAATAGAATAAATGTAGGAAGGCCCATTGGTACCATTATTGTTTTTTGTTTGCCCGTTCTGTTTAAACCAAACAGAAACAGATATGCTGCTGCTGCCAGCCCAGGTGTTAAAAGAAGGGTATTTGATGAATTTTTGATTCACACCGGTAACACCGGATCCGGTAATACCGGCAGCATCTGTAAAGGGATTATCTGAAGGGAATGTTGCCCTGATGCTGTCAACAGCATTCATCAGCGGGTTGGTGCTGGTTCCGTCAAAAGCTACATAAAATTTCAGCGGTCCTGTGGGAGAATTTGCATCAACCGGGTAATTACCCAGTTCCGGCTTGTTCATTTTCTGGCAGGCAGTCACAAACAATAAAAGTGTTATTGCTGCGAATATTTGTTGGATCTTTTTTTGCATGATCATTATTTTTAAGTTTTTTAATTATGGCCATTCAGGATTTTGAACCAAAGCGGGATTTGCATTTAATGCCGAACTGGGTATCGGGTAGTAACGGTGTTTGTGCTGGTAACCATTGGGGCCCAATACGGTAGTTGCATCACCATACCTTACCAGGTCAAAGAAACGTTCAAACTCCATTGCAAATTCAATCCGTCTTTCGTGTTTTATAACGGCACGCATCTGTGCCTGGCTTACATAAGCAATATTTCCCAGTACCGCCCGGGTACGTATGCGGTTTACCCAGGTTACTGCATCCGGGTTTCCGGCTCCTGTTTCGTTGGCTGCTTCAGCGCCCATCAGCAATACATCCGAAAGCCTCAGTACACGCTGGTTTACCCAGGTATTCTGTGCTTCATTTTCAGGTGTACCCAACCCGGCAGCCAGGTAATCGCTGTATTGGTTATATACTTTTTTATTCCAGTAAAGCGCATTGGTAAGATTTGGTAAAATGAGCCCATACCCACCTGTATTGGTGCCGCCATCACTTTGGTTTGAATATAAAATAGTTGCTTCTCTCCTTACATCTCCGGCTTCATAAGCCCCTACAATATTTGGTGTAGGGGTATTCCATCCCCAACCCAGGTCCCAGGTGCCGTTCCCCCGAACACCCTGGCATTGGCCCAGCCTGCTCCAGTAAGTGTTGCCATCACCGGCAGTTTTTGCTGCCTGGATCTCAAAAATAGATTCCGGGCACAACTCGCCTTCTTTCTTGAACATTTTCCAATAATCCGTAATTAAAGAGTAAGGGCCGTTGTCTATAATATCCCTGCAGATATTAAGCGCTTCTGCATATCGGCGTTGCTGCAACAAAACTTTTGCATGCAGGGCCTTTGCAGCCCATTTGTTGGCTCTTCCTGCATATTTAGCTTCCCATACTATAGGAAGGTTTTGTGTTGCAAAGGTCAGGTCATCATTGATTAATGCATAAATAGTTGCAGTATCTGATTTTGCAATATTCCCTTCTGCAGGAGTATTGATCTTAAAGTCGATCTTGGGAACTGCACCGTAAGTTCTTACCAGGTCAAAATAAGCATAAGCCCTGAAGAACCTGGCTTCTGCAGTGTTTATCACAGAAGCAGGGTCGGTTAAATTCTGTTTAACCGCATCGTCAAGTATTTCATTACAAAGCCCTACAAATATGTAGTGTTTGTCCCAGTATAAACCGGCACCCCAATCATCTTTGGTGTACTGGAAATTATCGTAAGTCTGGTGCCAGGCAGAAGCGCCGGGATCAGAGACTATTTCCGCGTCATCTGAGCGAAAACCATTCATGGCAACATAAGCAATCCCCTGGAAACCATCACCGCAATAGGGTTGTGCTGCAGAGTTACGGATAGCACCGTACAAGCCAACGGTTTTGCCTTCCAGTGCTCCCACGTTAAGGTCAATCTGGGCAATCCCTAAAGGTTCTCTGTCAAGGAATTTTTTACAGCCCCCAAAAAGAGTAATAGCCGAGATCGCAATCAAAAATCCCGTTATTTTTTTATTAGATATTTTCATTTTCAAAAATTTTATTTTTTAAAAAATTAGAAATTAACGTTTAATGAAATTGTCATTATACGTGGTAATGCACTACCGGCGCCTCCAAAATCCATTCCTGAGCTAAGTGCATCGCCTGCAAATTCAGGTGAATACCCGATATTGTTTTTCCATGTTTTCAGGTTCTGTACAGAAGCTGAAAGGCGCAGGTTTTTAACCTGGGTTATCTTAGGCAGTTTGGTCAAAGTATAACCAATGCCCAGGTTCCTGATCCTGAAATAGCTTCCATCTTCAATACCATAGGTTGATGGCGCACGGTTAACCAAATGGGCCGAGTTAACAATGGGCACAGTACTTGAAGAACCGGCTGCAGTCCATGCTTCGGTGTAATATTTCGGGTAGTTGTACACTGAATTTTTTTGTTCAGAAGTACCCCAAACCCTGTAAATTTCACCACCATAACTACCTGCAAAATCAATACCCAGATCAAATGCTTTGTATTTGAAAGCCAGGTTTATACCATATGTAAAATCAGGAGTCGGATTTCCGATATTGGTCCTGTCCTTTTCATCAATTATACCGTTGCCGTCAAGGTCCCTGTATTTAAGGTCGCCTGGTTTAACACCACCACCATTAATTGTGTTAACCGGAGAGGCCAGAATGTCTGCATAAGATTGGTAGATACCATCTGCTATCAGGCCATAAAAATAGCCAATAGGATATCCCGTTTCGGCCTGGTTAGGCGTTTGCTCGCTTGAAGTAGGGTTCCTGTTGGGATTAGCCAGGTACAGCACTTTGTTTTTATAGGTTGTTAAATTACCGCTTGCAACCAGGCTCAGTTCCCTGTATAATTTCTGGGTCCACGAAGTGGTAAATTCAAAACCCTTATTTTCAATATCTCCAACATTTGTCAACCTTGGCAGGCTGCCTCCTGAAGCTGAAGGAATGTATAAAATATTACTTGTTTTTTTATAATAATAATTCGCTTCAAAGTGTAACCGGTTATTTAAAAAGTCTCCTTCAATACCAACTTCCGTTGATTGTACCGTTTCCCACTTAAGATTTGGATCTACTTCATAATCGGGTACAATTACCGGGATCAAATTCTCTCCAAATACCGCAGAAGAGTTACTGGAAACACCGGGATAAGCTGGATAAGCCTTGCCCTGAGTAGTATAATTACCCAATACACCGGTTGAACCTTTCAGTTTCAGGAAATTTACGAACTTAACCTTTTCCATGAATTTTTCCCTGGAAATTTCCCAACCTAAACCAACTGCCCAAAAATTCTGGAATTTTTTAGAATACTCACGGTTGATCTGGCTGGAACCATCCCTGCGGAAACTTCCTGTCAGGAGGTACTTGCTTTTGTAATTATAAAATACCCTTGCAAGTCCGGAAACAGTAGCATATTCATCCTGGAAGGTACGGTTGGCAATAATACTCCTGTTGTCTCCAAAACCTGAATTCAGGTACCAAAACCTTTTATTGTTGGGGATGATATTTACGCCCGGAGTTTTCTGTGCTACAGTACCACTTACCTGTTCAAAGTAATGATAAAAGGTAGTAAAGCCACCGGTAAGGGTAAATGAATGATCACGGAATTTCTTTTTGTAGGTGGCTATATAATCCTGTTGAAAATTACGCATGTTTTGCAGGTCCTGACTTACCGCAGTTAACGCATTCTTATTGAATATGGCGGTAGCCGGGGTTGCAGCAGTAGGATCATACAGGTCATACAATGGTGTATATTCCCTGTTATTTCTCCAGCTCATATCTGCATACCAGGTAGCCCTGAAGTTCAGGTCCCTGGTAATGTTCAGGTCAACAAAGAAATTTCCCACCAGCCTGTATTTATCATCAATTTTTTTATCCCAGTTGTTTTCCAGTGTTGCCAACGGGTTGGTTTCTGAATTCTGGATGATGGGTGTATTTGAGTACAGGTTATAATTACCTGAATCAACGCCATACGGATTTTTTGTATAAAATGATTTGGTATCAGACGGTACAATAGGCAATGATCTTCTTGCATTTTCCAATGCGCCGCTGTTGTAAGGAAGTTTTTCCTTTGATCCGATCACACCAAATCCAATTTTCAAACGCCTGCTTACCTTAAACTCGTCATTTATATTCATGGTTATGCGCTCATACTTAACATGCTTAACCAGGCCTTCGTCATAACTGTATCCCAGTCCAAAATGGAACCTGTTCTTATCTGTACTTCCATCAATACTCAGGTTGGTTGTACTGAATTTTGCAGTACGGGTTACTGCATCTATCCAATCGGTATTACCCGGAAAAGCCGATAAGCCCGGGCCGCCCACATTATTAATAAAACTCAGGTACGATAAATTACTCGGGTCATCAAACACCCGGTTATTGGCTTCAAAGGTGGCCAGGGTGCGGAATTCATCGCCATTGGCCAGTTCAATTTTATCTACTAATTTTTTACTGCCGTAGGTGGTGTTAAAGTTGATATTTACCTGGCCGGCCTTTGCCTTTTTGGTAGTTACCAAAATAGCGCCGGCGGCGCCTTTAATACCAAAGATGGCCAATGAAGAAGGATCTTTCAATACTTCTATACTTTCAATTTCACTGGGATTTACAAAATCAATATTATCATTAAAAATACCATCCTCAATATAAACCGGGCGTATGGTACCGATACTTACGGTACCCCTGATCCTGATGTCGGGGCTGGAACCCGGTATAGCGGAATTCACTATGGAAAGGCCAGCTACTTTATTCTGTAACGATGAAAGCGCATTGGCATTTGGCTGTGCTGCAATGGTTTCGCCTTTTACCTTGGCTATACTGCCGGTCAAATCTCTCCTGCTGGCACTGCCATAACCTATTACCACTACTTCATCAGATTGTTTTGAAGTTGCAATCAGGGTAATATTAATAACTGAACGTCCGTTTACCTTTACTTCCTGCATTTCATAACCAATACTGGTTATAAGCAGGGTGGCGTTATCATCAACAGTTAATGTATATACGCCATTGTTGTCGGTAGATGTACCTGTTCCGGTTCCTTTTTGCAAAACTGATACACCGGCAATAGCCTCTCCGTTTTCACCGGTTATTCTCCCGGTTATTTTTATTTTATCATTTTCTTCTTCATCCGTGGAAAAAACCACTACTACATTATTTTCAAGTAATTTATAAGTTAAATTACTCCCGGAAAATAATTTGACAAGTGACTCTGTTAGAGGAAGATTTTGCGCAGAAAAATCCAGTTTATTTTTAAGCGCTTTTAGTTTTGAATTGTATAAAAAACGATAATATCCATCGTTTTCAATAAGTTTCAAAACTTTCTTGATTTCAGTTTGTTTCAATTGCAGGTTTACATGCTGGCCCATAATCGGGATTGCGTGCAGCTGCATTGTTGTTGCTAAAATGATGATAATGGCAAGCTTCATAACCAGCAGTGTTTTTAGAAGCGTCCCTGACCAAATTTTATGGCCCTGAAGTACACTTTTTTGCATAATTTTGGTTTTGTCGTTAAAAAATACAAGCAACCCCTGACTTACACGGCCGGGATTTGTTTGTTACACTTTTTACGGGAAATGCTGCAACATTTCCCGTTTTTTATTTCTTTATGATCTTTACTTCGTTGTTCTTGATTGAATACCTGAATGGAACTAAAAACTGCAAAACCTTAAATGCCTCTTCGGGTGTTTCATTAACAAACGAACCGCTGATCCTGTATTCCTTCAATTTTTCATTTTCAAAGCTGATCCTTAAATTGTACCATCTTTCCATTTTCAGGGCAAGGGCTTCAAATCTTTCATCTTCAAATACAAGTTTATTGTAAACCCAGGCCGTTTCAACAATATCCATGTCTGTAATATTATTATTCAGGGGTTTAATCGTTATCGAGTATGCATCAGATTCCGGAACGGTTATGTCTGCCCGCTGATCGCGTGGATCTGTAACCGGGTATTTATTGTATACCAGTTTTTCATGAGGCTTCAGCAAAACCTTGGGAGTTCCGGGCTTGTTTTTGTTAATAACTTCTATGGAGCCATGGATCAGGGTTGCTTCAATGGTAGGTTCGATTTTATATGCTTTCACATTAAATGCAGTTCCCAAAACCTTGATATCAATCCCTGTTGTATGCACAATAAAGGGGCGGGAGGCATCTTTTACCACATCAAAATACGCTTCACCGTCCAGTTCTACTTCCCGGGTACTTCCTTTAAAATTGTCTTCATAAGTTAAATGGCTGCCCGAATTAACCCAAACCTGTGAGCCATCGGGTAATTGAATTTTCGTTCTGGAGCCGGGGTTGATGATTATTTCATTGGCAGGCCTCACTGAAGCTGTTTCTGTATTATTCCCGCGTTCTGCAACTTCAGGGTACAGCAAAATTATTCCCGAAATTAAGGCTGCTGCTGCTACATATGTGAACCAGTGCTTATAAAATGGTTTTTTCACCGGGACTGAATGCAATTTAACATCCTTTACAGCCTGGGCATAATTTTGAATAAAGTCAGGCACTTTTTCTTTTAGCCGGTTGATATGAACCAGGTATGCGTCTTCGCTTTTTTGCTGCCGGCCGGGATCAGAAATAACCGGCTTTGAATTCCAAAATTCCTGGAGGTTTTCCATAACAGATTGCCATTCAGGATTATCCCGGATCATTTCCAGCAATAAAGCCAGCTCCTCAGCTGTAGCTTCACCAGTGATCTTTTTAGACAATAATATCCAGTACTTTTCTTCTTTCATTCAAAACCAATGATGATTATTCGAATAAGGACAACAAAAGCAGGGGAATACCCCTAAGGGAAACGCTATTTTTTTTGAGTCAGGATGGAATGAAGCTCTGGGAACTCGTTTTTAAATTCAATGTGGGATTTAATTCTGCGTAAGGCTATGGCCATTTGCGCTTCTACAGTTTTTACTGAAATATCAAGCAGCCTTGCAACTTCGGTATATTTAAGCCCTTCCTCTTTAATTAATTTGAAAATGATCTTACACCTGGGGGGCAACTCATTAACCGCTTTCATTAGGTTTTTTACAATTTCTGCCGAAAGTAGCAGTTCTTCCGGATTGAAGAACACGCTTTTAAGCGATGTTTGCCACTCTCCGGTATGAGGCAATTGAAGAATTTTATTGGATTTTAACTTGTTTAATGCTGCATTCTTAACGCTTACAAAGAAATACAGCCTTGGATTTTCAATGGAGCGAAGTGATGCCCGGCGCTGCCATATCACAATAAAAAAGTCGGAAACGACCTCTTCCGCATCCTCATCAGATTTTAAAATAGACCTGGCAAAATCAGTCAGGCTTTCATGCATTTGCATGAATAGTGCCTTATATGCTTTTTCACAATTGTTTAAAGCAATTTCATCAAGCAATAGGAGTATGTGGCTGTTGGTAATCACAATCGTTTAGATAATGAAGATACAATTTTTTAATCCCCTAAATACAGATCCAGGTTTAATTCAATTGAACTGCTATAATAAGACTGTCGGTTTTTGCTGAAATGGCTTTTTCCCTTTTTTAGATTTTCACTGCCAGGTAAAAATAAAAAACCCCACAAATGTATTGTGAGGTATGTGGGCCCACCTGGGCTCGAACCAGGGACCACCTGATTATGAGTCAGGTGCTCTAACCAACTGAGCTATAGGCCCATTCTTCCATTGTTTTAGAAGAATAAGGCTGCAAATATAATCAATGCTCTTTAATTTAACGCTTCATTAAATTATTTGCCGTTAATTTGCATCTTCAAAATTGATTATGAAGAAATTATTATTGATCGTTTTTGCCCTTTCAACCGTTTTTGCCGCTGCTGCACAGGAGAAAAAAAAGAAGGGCGGGTTCGTTACCCGTACCGGTGACCACTTAATGCTGCAGCTTACCAACGACCATTGGATAGGTGCTCCGGACAGTATCAAAAGCCGGATGAAAGGCCTGGCCAGGGGCGCCAATGTGTATGTAATGCTAGACCAGCGTTTTAAAGGCAGCCCCAAATGGAGTGTGGCTTTTGGACTGGGCGTGGGTACCAGTAATATGTATTTTAAGAACATGACTGTGGACCTTAAATCAAAAACCAATACACTGCCTTTCAGGAATGTTGACAGTGTTGACCACTTTAAAAAATATAAACTGACCACTGCCTTTTTGGAATTACCGGTAGAACTTCGTTATACATTTGACCCGGAAAATGAAAGCAAAAGTATCAAAGCTGCCATAGGGTTTAAAGTTGGAACGGTCTTAAGTGTACATACCAAGGGGAAAACATTACTGGATAAGAACGGGGCAACCATCAACAGTTATACGGCCAAAGAAACGGCCAAAGGATATTTTAACGGCACCCGGCTTGCGGCTACAGCCCGGGTTGGCTATGGCAATTTTTCTGTATTTGCCAGTTACCAGCTCAATAATATTTTAAAGGATGGCGTAGGGCCCGATATGAAACTTTTTCAAATTGGATTAAACCTGAGCGGTTTATAATTTCAGCTAACCCATTTACTAATCCCCCGTTAATAACGGGGGATTTTTGTTTGAAGCCATCCGCCAATTCCTTAACTTTGCGGCCTCCCGGTAACCCCGCCTGAATGACTCAGCCGGGCAGGTACCGGGATCACACCATGAGCGACGAAATCAAACACGAATGCGGCCTTGCTTTCATTCGTCTCCGAAAGCCATTCAGTTATTATCAGCAGCAATATGGTACCGTTATGTACGGGCTTAATAAACTGTACCTGCTGATGGAAAAACAGCATAACCGCGGCCAGGACGGGGCCGGCATTGCAGCAGTTAAATTAAATACAGAACCCGGTTACCCGTTTATGCACCGCCTGCGCAGCGGGGCCAACCAGCCCATTGCCGACCTTTTTGCACAAATTGGCAAAGAATACAACGAGGTAGAAAAATATCAGCCTGATATTAAAAATCATCCCGGCCTGATGAAAGGCCACCTCAATTTTTTAGGGGAGGTTTTACTGGGCCACCTTCGTTACGGAACACAGGGAAAAAACAATGCAGAATTCTGCCATCCATTCATAAAAAGACATACGATCCCTTCAAGAAATTTAGCGCTGGCCGGCAATTTTAACCTGGTGAATACCGAAGAATTATTTGCCCTGGTCAACATAGACCCGGGTGAGTTTCAGCGGCAAAGCGACCTGGCCGCCATGATGGAGGTGCTTTACCATTTTGTGGTAAAGGCCGATGAGGCTTTCCCCGGGCAAATGGATATTGTAAAGGTTTTAAAAAAAGCAGTGCCCCTGTTTGATGGAGGCTTTAATTTCAGCGGCATTTTAGGAAATGGGGATGGCTTTGTAATGCGTGATGCACACGGCATACGCCCGTCATATTATTATATCAACGATGAAGTGATCATTGCAGCCAGTGAAAGGGCTGCCATACGCACTGCATTCCACCTGGAAGAAAATGAAGTGAAAGAACTGATGCCGGGGCATGCATTGATCGTAAAAGCAGATGGAAACTGTACGATAGAACAGATCGTAGAACCCAAAGAAAGAAAGGCCTGCAGTTTTGAACGGATCTATTTCAGCCGGGGCAGTGATGAAAAAATTTACCGCGAAAGAAATAAACTGGGCAACCTCTTAAGTGATACCGTTTTAAAAGCCATCAATTACGACCTGAAAAACACCATATTCTCTTTTATCCCCAATACTGCCGAAACCGCTTTTTATGGACTGATCAAAGGCGCCGAAGATTACCTGAATAAGATCAAGATAGAAAGGATAACAAGCTGGGCGAAGGATTTTGATGAAGAGAAATTATCAGAAATGATAAACCGCAGGATACGCATTGAAAAAATTGCCATTAAAGATGTAAAGCTCCGCACCTTCATTACAGAAGACAGCAGCCGCAATGAAATGGTGCAGCATGTGTACGATATCACTTATGGCACAGTGCGGAAAAACCTGGATACGCTGGTGGTGATCGATGACAGCATTGTGAGGGGCACCACTTTAAAGGAAAGCATCATCCGCATGTTATCAAGACTGGAACCAAAAAAGATCATTATTGTTTCTTCGGCTCCACAAATACGTTACCCCGATTGTTATGGAATAGACATGAGCAAAATGGGTGATTTCATTGCGTTCAGGGCTGCCATTGAATTACTGAAAGACACCGGGCAGGAAGGTCTCCTCCAGCAGATGCTTGACCGGTGCAAGGAACTGCAGCGCAACAACCAGCTGCATACCGAAAATATTGTACGGCAGCTGTACAAATCATTTACCCCCGAAGACATTTCTGCAAAAATTGCTACCCTGATCACTGCACCGGAGATCAAAATTCCGGTCAGCGTTATTTATCAAACCATTGAATCATTGCATGAGGCCTGTCCAACCAACCTGGGCGACTGGTATTTTACCGGCAACTATCCTACACCCGGCGGCAACCGCGTTTGCAACAGGGCGTTCATGAATTATATGGAAGGAAAAAATGTAAGGGGGTATTAGGAGGAGTTGGGAGTCCTCCTTCGCTAAAGCTACGGAGGATAAATTGGGAATTGGGTAAGGCTCTTTTTGAATTCAATCATTATTACAGCCTGGTTAATTATACATTGAAAGTGGACTAATCAAAAATTTCATTCAGCAACCCTGCCAAATGCACACCGCCTTTTAATAACTGCTGGTTTACTACACCAATAAATTTGAAATTATAATTGTAGCTTAAATTTTCATCGGGTTTTATATCCGCATAAATTTTTTCTGCATACTGGTAGGATTGCCATATCCACTCACTTACAGGCTCTGCCTGCCATGCCGCCTTTTGTGCCTTGGTTATGAAATTAATGGATGCTGCATATTCTGTATAACTCAGTTGCTGGAAATCCACCAGTTTTGAATCCCAGACCGAATGCAGGTTAGTTGGTTCTTTAAACCAGTTCACTTTTATTGAGTTTCCTCCCCGGTCCTCAAACCTGCCAATGTGCAGGGGCTGGTGAATGTCGCCAACCAGGTGGATCAGGAAGCGTAAATAAAAGATCTTTTTTTCAGGTTCCAGTTTTTTATTCTTCAGCTGGGCGGTTAACCAGTTTATCCGGGTATATGCATCGGTAACCGTATCCGTTGCCAGGTAATTTTTGAGTTCGGTTTCGCTTAGCCCGCTTTTTAAATTGATATAATGCCAGGGATCCAGGTATTTCATGGAAGGATCTGATTTAATAAAATCGGGCCAGTTGCTGCACATGGCAACCGATTCGTTTCCCAGGATCTTATAGATCTCCTTTTTGGTTTGTTTGGAAAGGTAGGAATCTGCGATCTGCCCCACAACGCGGTGGCCCAATACGCCCCATGCCATACTGCAGAACGGCAGATACAAAAATAAAACAAGTACAAACCCTCTTTTAATATTGTAATGCATGATCATCATTATTATGCCCAAAGCTAACTTATTGCAGTGGATATGTAAAGCCACCTAAAAAATATTTCCGGTCATTCCAGCACTTCAAACAACAGCAGCTGTGCCTTTTCCAGTATATTAAAATTATTGTCCGCGATACAGATCAATGTCCTGTTACCATTGGGCAATGCCGGCCCAAAAGTGAAGCCTTCCAGGTTATCAGTATAAATACCCAGGTCGTCCAGGTTCAGCAGCAGTGTTTTTTTAGCGGGTTTAAAAGAATTATTGTTTTTAAGTGATACTGAGTTAACATCTGTGGCGCCGTTCAGGTCGGCCACAAAAAGTTTTATGGTGCAGGGCAACCTGCCGGTTGAAAAAGAACGCTCCATGACCAGCAATTTGTTATTGCCCAGGTTCAGTATTTCAGAAACCCCGTTTATTGTAAAAGCGGTTGGCGGATTGGCTGCATGGGCAACGGGCTCTAATTGGTATGCATACTGAGCGATGCATTTTCTTCCCGCAACATCAAATTTAAAGATCCGTATAAAGGCATTGTTAACGGTTAAACCGGCGGAAGGTCCATCTTCATACAATGGTTCTTCCGTACTTACAAAAAGGGTTTTAAAATCATCTGCAAAACTCAATCCTTCCAGCGTCCCGTTTCGCCGGGGGCCTTTTTCTGTAGCCTGCATTTTTAAATTACCCGGCAATACAAATTCATCAATATATTTTCCCTTTCTGTTCATTATAAAAACAGCGGGGTCTGTTAAAACAGTATCATTTGCCCTTACTATTCTTTCGCCTTCGCTGCTCCAGGTAAGTTGACCTGTTTTTGGATTATAACGAATGGCTTCGGGATCGGGTGTTTTAATGCGGTCCTCTTTGCTGTTTGGAAATGTGGTACCGCCGGGTTGCCGCAAATACTCCACCCCGTTAAAAACCAGGCTGTCAATTCCTTTATGGGTGAAAAACAGTTTAGCAGTATAAAAACGTGCAGGGTTTCTATCACTCCTGTCATCGCATATCAAATAATACAAATTGTTTTGTGCATCATAATCAATGCCGGATAAACCGCCTACAACGGTTTGTTTATATAACAGGTTAAACGGTATATCATAAGTGCTGATATATTTCAGACCGCTGATACTGACCGGGCTTTGCCGCACCTGCCTGGCAGAGGTGCACGACATGGCGCACAACACAACTGCACAATAAAATATATGAAGAAAGGCCCTGGTCTGCATGTGATTACCTGATGTGTAAAGTTGGGAAAGTTTGGTTTCATAATTGCAGTATTGTATAAATATTTTATACTTTTATGCAGAAGCGTTCATCCATGGATTCAAATTACAGGGCCATTGAAAAATATTTTTATTATCCGGCATGCCAAAAGTGATCAAAGTTTTTTTGGCAATGATTTTGAGCGCCCGCTGAATGAAAGGGGGCAATCGGATGCCCCTGTAATGGCAAAACGTTTACTGGGTAAAAATATAAAAATTGATGCCCTGGTCAGCAGCCCGGCCATAAGGGCAAAACAAACAGCTGTGCTGTTTGCAGAAAATTTAAAGCTACCGGCAAGTGATATTATTTTTATTTCGGCCCTATACCATGCCCCGGCCGCGGTTTTTTATGATGAGATCGCCGGCCTGCCTGACCATTATGACTCAGTAGCCATATTTGCGCATAACCCGGGTATTACTTATTTTGTGAACAGCCTGGATACCGGGATCGAGGTTAACAATATGCCCACCTGTGCCATTTTTGCCGTATCAGCCAATATTACACACTGGACGGGTTTTGCCAAAACGGCCAAATCCTTTTTATTCTATGACTACCCGAAAAAATAGGCAGGATCCGGAACCGGTTTAATTATTTTTTAGTTACACAACCAAACAATTATTTTTTTCGTTTGTAATACAGGATGCTTTGCTGCATTAATTATCAGGTAAAAATATCCATGCAGCCATCAGCGGGTTCACTGTTTAAAAAGGTCGTTATGAAAATTATTTATGGAATAACTGCATTATTTATTTCAGCCGGATGCTTCGGCCAGAAAGGGGATTACCTTGTAAAAATCAACGGGGATACGGTTTGGGGCAGTATACAGTTGAAACGCCAGGTCTTTTATGTCAACAATTCGTCTCCGGCAGCAATCCCGGCTGAGGAAGTAGTTAAAATAAAAAGTGATGATTTTAAAGGAAATACGGTGGTTCGCTGCAATTTACAGTTGTACACCGAAAACCTGAATGAGCTGGATATAGATTATATCAAAAAGGGAAATATAGATACGGTACTGGTACTGGATGAGATCTATACCACACCAAAAATAAACCTGTATTATGTGATGAATGATTCTAAAGTTCCTTTTTATTTTTACAAAACACCATCCGATCCCAAACCTGTACAACTGGTGATCCGTTATTATCTGCAGGGGGGGCTTGATAATTATGACCGGGACCGTGCCAGGTTCAGGGGCGACAGGAGCAGGGTACAGCTTGCTGAAGATAAGGGTTATGTGAACCAGTTGCGTGCCATCATGGGAAACTGCAATAAAATTCCTCAACCTATGTGGGATATGCTGTCATACCGGGACTACAGCCTGAAAAAGCTCATTAAAAAATACAACAAGTGTAATTAACTTTCCCGGAAATAATTCCCGTTAATATAAATATCTTTATCCGGTTGTTTTGTGCCCGGATTAAATTTTATTTATGAAATTCTTATTTTTTATTGTTCCCCTTTTTTTATCCCTCACTGTATATGGCCAGAAAAAAGACTACCTGGTTAAAGTTAATGGCGATACCATATGGGGCAAAATAATTTTGAAAAATAAGATCTTTCATGTTAGTAATGACAACCCTGCTGATATACCGGCAGGTGAGGTTAAAACAATAAAAAGCAGTGACTATAAAGGCAGTGCTGTAGTACATTGCAGGCTGCAATTATATTCAGACAATATCGATGACCTTGAATTAGACTGGATGCAGAGAGGAGAAACTGATACGGTGATGATCTTAGATGAAATTTACACTACCCCAAAAATTAATTTATATTTTGGAACGAATCATTATAAAACCCGTTTCTTTTTTTACAAAACACCGTCAGACCCTTTTCCTGTTCAACTGATCATCAGGTATTCACTACAGGGAGGCCTTTCCACTTATGCTGTAGATGAGGCTACGTATAGGGGCGAAGGCAGGAAGACGTCAATTAATGTTGACAAAAGTTATGCAAACCAGCTTTATGCAATCATGGGGGACTGTAAAAAAATACCGCCAACAATGTGGGAGATGCTCACCTACCGGGATTATAGCCTGAAACAGCTCATTAAAAAATACAACAAGTGTAAATAACCGCAATTGCTGTTCCTGCAGACAGGATACATTATTGCATGCTGTTTGTGAATTTGTAATTTCCTCATCCCTCTTTTTTTACCGGTTTATTGGCAAGATAAACACCACCGAAGATAAGTATGGCTGCCAATATTTTATACAAAGCCAGGTATTCATTTAAAAACAACATAGCAATAAGTGCCGCAAAGACCGGTTGTGTATAAATATAAAATCCGGCTATGGATGCGCCCAGTGTTTTTATACCGTACAGGTTAAACAAATACGCCAAAAAAGTTCCGCTGAATACGATCAGGCCCATACTGGTGTAATCTGTGGCGGAATATCTTTCCCAGGGTATTTGGGTAAATTCAATCCATCCAAATGGAAATACTAAAACCAACCCAATTGTAAAAACCCATCTTAAAATAACAATGGGGTCGTACCTCAACATCAGGGGTTTTACCAGGATAAAATAAAAGGTATAGGATATGGCATTGATGATGATAAAAATATCGCCTGTTAATACATCGGATGCATTGCCTGAACTGTCCTTTGCCAGGATCAGTACCAGTGCGCCCGAAAGCCCCAAAGCCAGGCCGGAGACTTTTATAAACCCTATCTTTTCCTTTAAAAGCCAGGCTGCAATGAAAACGATCAGGATCGGGGTAATGAGCAATAACAGGGCTGCGTGTATGGGATACGTTAGAGAAAGCCCCTTTAAAAAAAATAATTGATTGATGGCGATGCCGGTTACGGCACAAAGCAATAACCTGAACCTGTCTTTTTTCTCAATTTTAATATTGACCGGGTTTAATAAATACAATCCCCAAAACAATAAAACACTTACGCCAACCCTTACCAGGTTCAAACCAAATGGCTGTACCAGTTCCTGGTTGGTAAGGTGCTTTACCGCAGACAGGTTAATGGCAAAAAAAATGTTGGCAAAAACCAGGGCCAGGTGCGCAATTGCTTTTATGTTCAATAATTTAAATTTAAAGTGCAAATTAGGTAATACACAAAAGTAGGAGAATAAAAAAAGCTGCGGCGTTTTACACGCAACAGCTTTATACTTACTAACCCAATAAGTAATTATTTCAACAGCTTTAAACCGATTGTGCTTCTTTGACTTTTTCCCTGATCTGTGCTTCAATTTCATTGGCCATTTCCGGGTTATCGATCATTAATTGTTTAACCGATTCGCGGCCCTGGCCGAGTTTATCATTGTTGTAACTGAACCAGCTTCCGCTTTTCTGGATGATCCCCAGCTCTACACCCATATCAATGATCTCGCCCACTTTAGAAATTCCTTCACCATAAATGATGTCAAATTCTGCCTGCCGGAAAGGCGGCGCCACTTTATTTTTAACCACTTTTACTTTTACATGGTTGCCGATGGAAATATCGCCGTCTTTGATCTGTGCCATCCGGCGGATATCCAGGCGGACAGAAGAATAAAATTTCAATGCATTACCGCCGGTTGTTGTTTCGGGGTTGCCGAACATAACGCCGATCTTTTCGCGGAGCTGGTTTATAAATATGCAGCAGCTGTTTGTTTTATGAATGGTGGCTGTCAGTTTTCGCAAAGCCTGGCTCATCAGCCGGGCCTGCAGTCCCATTTTGCTGTCGCCCATTTCTCCTTCCAGTTCACTTTTGGGTACGAGTGCGGCAACGGAATCAATGACCACTACATCCAATGCGCCTGACAGGATCAGGCGGTCGGCAATTTCCAATGCCTGCTCGCCGGTATCCGGCTGGGAAATGAGTAAATTATCTATATCAACACCCAGTTTTTTAGCATACTCACTGTCAAATGCATGTTCCGCATCAATAAAGGCACACATGCCTCCTTTTTTTTGCGCCTCG